>NZ_JBEXKX010000069.1:0-36306 GCF_040609695.1 Amycolatopsis sp. NPDC004625 | reverse complement strand
GACCAGGTCGTACTGCGCTTCCGGCCGCCACTCGAGGATGTTGCGGTGCAGCCAGGGCGCGCAGTCTCCTTGGAAGCGACCTTCGAGGCTTCCTTGGACGCCTCCTTGGAGGCGACCTTCGACGCGACCTTGGAGGCCTCCTTGCTGGCGACCTTCGACGCGACCTTGCTGGCGACCTTCGAAGCTTCCTTCGACATGGGGCTACCTCATTCCTTGGGTGGGATTTCCCCCGCAGATCCGGTCCGCATTTCCTGCGTTCCGGCGGGGCTCACCCAGATTCGCCGACGAACCGTTGCGGGTCAAGGAAAACTCCGCACCGCCCGGTGTCATGTTCGTGCCACGGAGAAGGTGCCACCGCCAGGGGCTAACCATTTCCGCCGGCACCGCCCACCATCGGCGTACCACGATTCACGGTTGGAGGCCCCGTGACCAAGAGCGCGAACCTCTGCTGGGGACAGCACCACCACCTGCTGCGGTACCTGCGGGTGCCGGCGCAGTCGCGGCACGAGGCCCACATCGGCACCAGCTACCCCCTGCCCGCGGGCTGCACGGTCGCGGCCGTCCGCGCCACCCTGACCCACCTGGTGCGCCGGCACGAAGTCCTACGCACGGTCTACGACCTGACCGGCACCGGCGCGGACGGGCGTGCCTGGCCGCGCCAGCTCGTGCAGCCGCCCGCGCCGCAGCCGGTCGTCGAGGCGACCACGGAGGACGCCGTGGACGTCATCGCGCGGCTCACCCGCACCCCGTTCGACCTGGCCCGCGAGTGGCCCCTGCGGGCCTGCGTGGTCACCGCCGGCGGGCAGCTCGTCCGGCTGCACCTGGTCTTCAACCACCTGGCCTTCGACGACGTCGCCCTCGACCGGCTGGCCGCCGAGCTCGACGAGCTCCTGGCCGCGCGCACCGAGGGCCGGCCCGCGGTGCTGGACCCGGTCGAACACCAGCCGGTGGACCTCGCGCGGTTCGAGGAGAGCCGCACCGACGCCGACCTCGAACCCGCGCTGAGCCACTGGCGTGCCATCGTCCGGAACCTTCCCGCGGACGTCTTCTCGAAGCGCCGCAAAGCTTCCGAGGCCGCGCACAGCGCCTCCTACACCGTCCCGACGCTGCTGTCGGCCGCCCGGGCGATCGCCGCGCGCGAGCACGTGTGGCCCTCGGCCGTGCACCTGGCCGCCTATGCCGTCACGCTCGCCGCGTACACCGGGGAAACGCTGGTCGCGCACCGGATGTACACCAGCCAGCGGGACGCCAGCGGCTTCGGCGGCGCCGTCACCTGCCTGTCCTACCCGACCCCGGTGCTCGCCGACCTCGACGGCGATCCGCCCTTTTCGGCCGTGGTCCGGGCGTCCGCCACCCGCGTGAGCCAGGCGATGACGCACGCGCACGTGCCCTACGACCGCGTGTACGAGCTGGTTGCCGAGGAGGGCGTGCGCGTGGCCGCCGAGCTGAACTTCCTCGACAACGCGCCGCGGTCGTGCCGCACCAGACGAGACCGGTACGCGGTCAACGCGGCCCCCGACGACTGGGCGCGGGCCGGCTCCGACAGCTACCTGCGCGTCTACGAATGGGCCGACGGCATCACCCTCGCGCTGCAGGCCCTGGACGCGGTGATGGACGCCGACGCCGTCGAACACTTCCTGCGCGGCTACGCCAAGCTCGTCGAGGCCCACCGCGACCCCGGCACCGACCTGCGCGTCAGCGAGGCCGCGGCGCTCATCGGCTTCACCCCGCCGGAGCCACGGCGGATCCGGGCCGAACCCGAGCGAACCGGAACCGCGCCCGCCGAACGCGTGCTCGTCGACGTCGTCGCGGAGGTCAACGGCCTCGCCGAGGTCGACCCGGCCCGCAGCTACCTCGGCGCGGGCGGGCGCGTGCTGCGCCTGCCCCGCGTGGTCGAAGCCCTGCACGAACGCGGGTGGCGCACCGGGCTCGTCCCGTTCACCACCACCCGCCCCCTGTCCGCGCTCGCGCACGAGCTCGTGCCGGCCCGCGGCTGAGCCGAAGATCGGAGGAAACCATGTCCCTGCTCGAAGCACCCCGCCTGGAACGGGTGGCGTCGTTCGTGCCGGAGACGAGCCTGCCGGTCGCCGACCTGGCCGGCCCGCTCGGGCTCGACGCGACGCAGCTGCGCTTCTTCACCCGCTTCCTCGGCCTCGACCGCGTCGCCGTCGCCGACGGCCTCGACCTCGCCGACATGCTGGCGGGCGCGGGGGAGCGCGTGCTGTCCGGGACGGACCGCGACTCGGTCCGGTTCCTGGTCCACGCGCACACCATGCAGCACGTCGCCGTCGCCACGCCCGGCCTGCTCGAGGACGTGCGGACGCGGCTGCGGCTGCACCGCGCGACCGCGTTCAGCCTGTCGCACCTCAACTGCGTGATCGGCATCCAGGCGCTGCACATCGCCCGGTCGCTGCTGGCCACCGCGGACCCCGGCGACCGCGTGCTCGTGCTCACCGGCGACAAGGTGCTGATGCACGAGGCCCGGCTGATCCGCGACACGACCATCCAGGGTGACGGCGCCGCCGCGGTGCTGCTCGGCCCGGACCCGCGCGGCGACCGCGTCCTCGGCCGCGCGCTCACCGTGCTGGGCCAGTTCTACCGCGGCATCGACTGCGACGAGGCGCTGCAGCTGCAGTACAAGCACGTCTACCCGGACGCGCTGGCCCAGGTCATGCAGGACGCCCTCGACGACGCCCGGGTCGAGGCCGCGGACATCGCCGCCATCCTGCCGCACAACGTCAACAAGCTGTCCTGGAAACGCATCTCGGGCGCGCTCGGCGTGCCGCGGGACCGCGTGTTCCTGGACAACGTCGGGAAGTACGCCCACTGCTACAGCTCCGACCCGTTCATCAACCTGGCGGCGGCGCGCGCGGACGGGCGGGCCGGTCCGGGGGACCTCGTGCTGCTGGCTTCGGCCGGCCTCGGGGCGACCTTCGCGGCGGCCGTCGTCGAGATCGGAGAAGGGAACCAGGGATGAATTTCGTGGCACGGCTGAAGAAGGACCTGACCGGCGACGCCGGGGCGCGGTTCGTCTTCGTCAACAACTTCGAGGTGGAACGCAGCTGGGCGGTCGGTGAGCCGAAACTGCCCGGCGCCGGCATCTCGTTCGCGGGGGCCACGGTCAACCGCATGGAGGAGATGGGCGCGCTGCTCGCCGGCGAGGGCGACCTGGTGGTGCTCAAGGCACCCATGGACGCCGCGTTCGCCGGCTACCTCGCCCGGATCGGCGCGGCCGACGGCACGACGCTGATCGCCGAGCACAACGATCCGGACGCGATGGTGACCGAGGACGCCCTCAACTCGCCGGAGCTGCTGTCCCGGCTGCGCGAGCTGGCCGACGGCAACACCTACCTGATGCCGCTGGGCATCTCGGCGTCGGAGGAGGCCCTGGCCAAGGAGTCCGGGCTGCCGCTGGCCGGCTCGACCGCGCAGATCTGCAAGGCGGTCAACGGCAAGGTGTTCAGCCGCGGCCTGGTCGACTCCCTCGGCCTGCGCCAGGTGCCCGGCCGGGTGGTGCACACCGTGGGCGAGCTGCGCGAGGCCCTCACCTCGCAGCTGGCCCTGGGCGGCCGGGTCGTGGTCAAGGAGTCGCTCGGCGTCTCCGGGCGCGGCATGGTCGTCGTCGAGGACGAGCGCGGCGCGAACCGCCTGCTGCGGCTGATCGAGCGCCGCGGCGCCGAGGCGCCCGCGAACCTCGTCGTCGAGTCCTGGATCGAGCACGCCCAGGACCTGAACTACCAGTTCGTCGTCTCCCGCACCGGCGGGGTCCGGTTCGAGACGGTCAAGGCCGCCGTGCTGAAGAACGGCGTCCACCAGGGCCACCGCTTCCCGGTGGAGCTGCCGCCGGTCGCCGCCCGGGAACTCGCCGAGGCGGTCGAGAAGATCGGCCGCGCCCTGCACGACGAGGGCTTCTTCGGGATGGTCGGCGTCGACGCGATGCTCGCCGCCGACGGCACGCTCTACCCGTGCCTGGAGATCAACGCCCGGTTCAACATGTCGACCTACCAGAGCCGGATCGCCGAGAAGTTCATCCCCGAGGGCCGGCACGCCATCGCGGCGACCTTCTCGCTGAAGCTCCGGCGCGAACACACCTTCGCCGAGGTCGAGTCCGCGCTCGGCGACCTGTTCTTCACCGGCGCCGGCGACACCGGCGTGCTGGTCAACAACTTCGCGACGCTCAACGCCGCGAACACCGGCGAGGGCTCCTTCCACGGCCGGCTCTACGCGATCTGCGTCGGGGACTCGCCCGAGGAGGCCCTCGCCGTCCGGACCGAGGCCGAGCGCCGCCTCGCCGCCATGGCAGGAGAGGACGCATGACCGACATCGACTACCAGGACCTCGCCGCGCGCTTCGGCACGCCGCTGTACGTCTACGACGGCGACGTCCTGCACGCCACCATCACCGGCCTGCGCGCGGTGCTGCACCCGGCGATCGAGGTGTTCTACTCGCTCAAGGCGAACCCGAACATCAGCGTCTTCGCCGCCCTGCACCACGGTGGCGCACGGGCCGAGGTTTCGTCCATTGTGGAACTGCAGACCGTCCTCAAGGCCGGCGCGCGGCCCGACGACATCATCTTCCTCGGCCCCGGCAAGAGCGAGCAGGAACTACGGGCCTGCCTGGAAACCGGCGTCTACGCGATCGTCTGCGAGTCCTTCGACGAGCTGGACGACATCGAGCGGATCGGCGCCGAGCTGGGCAGCCGGCAGCGGGTGCTGCTGCGGATCAACCCGACGTGCGCGATCAGCGGGTCCCGGCTCACCATGGGCGGCAAGCCGCGCCAGTTCGGCATCGACGAGGCCCAGGTCCTGGCGGCCGGGCCGCGGCTGGCGGAGTACCGCCACGCCGACGTCGCCGGCATCCAGGTCTACATGGGCACGCGCATCCTCGACGCCGAGGTCGTCGGCAAGAACACGCGCTACGCCCTCGACCTGGCCGAGCGGGTGGCGGCGGAGACGGGCATCCGGCTGGAGGCCGTCGACATCGGCGGCGGCCTCGGCGTCGCCTACTTCGAGGGCGAGGACGACCTCGAAGCCGCCGACGTGGCCGCCGAGATCAACCCGATGCTGGAGGCGTTCCACCGGGCCCACCCGGCGACCCGGCTGATCATGGAGTCCGGCCGGTTCCTGGCCGGGCGCGCCGGGGTCTACGTGCTCGGCGTCCGGTACGTCAAGGAGTCGATGGGGGAGCGGTTCGCGATCGCGGACGGCGGCACCCACCACCACATGGCCGCCGTCGGCATCGGCTCGTTCGTCAAGCGCAACTTCCCGGCGGTCCTGCTCACCCCGCGCGCGGCCGGTGAGGACACCGACGACACCGTCGAGCCGGGCCCGTGGACCGTCACCGGCCCGCTGTGCACGCCCAACGACACCCTGCTCAAGCAGGTGAAGCTGCCCGACCTGCGCGCCGGCGACCTGGTCGGCGTCCTGAACTCCGGCGCCTACGGGCCGTCGGCCTCGCCCGGGCTGTTCCTCAGCCACGGGTTCCCCGCCGAGGTGCTCGTGCGCGGGGGTGCGGCCTTCCTGGTCCGCGACCGCGACGAGCCCGAAGACCTGCTGCGCAAGCAGCACCTGTTCCAGCCCGACACCGACAGCATGGGAAGTGAGCCGAGATGAACCGCACCGAGATCGTCGCCCACCTGGAGATCGCCCTGTCCGCCGTGCTCAACAAGGAGATCGGCGGCGTCACCCCGGAGCTGCGCCTGTTCGAGGACCTGGCGCTCGACTCCACCAGCGTCATCGAGCTGCTGATGAGCCTCGAGGACACCATCGGCCTGGAGATCGACCCGGACGAGCTCGGCCCGGAGGTCTTCCGCACGGTCGGCAGCCTGACCGACTACATCGAGTCGGCCTTCGCCAGGGCCGCCGCGGCGGTCTGAGCCATGTCCCTCCAGACGCTCGCGCCCCCGGGGCGCGCCGCGGGCCCCCCGCGCCCGGCCGGGGTGCACCTGAGCGGCGTGACGCACCGGGTGTTCACCGAACGCGCCAAGCCGGTGTTCGGGATGCGTCCCGAGCTGGCGCGGCTCATGGTCGACACGTTCGGCGCCGCGGCGGACCGGGAGGACTTCCTGGCCCGCACCGGCAACGGGTTCATCGAGATGACCGAGGCCCTCCTGGCGGACGCGGGCGCCCCGCTGCCGCCGCTGGACGCGGTGGTGCTCGCGTACCACTCGCCGGACCTGTACCACTCCGAGGTCGCCGGCTGCTACCTCGCCGGACGCCTGCCCGGCAGCCCGGAACCGTGCTCGGTCGCGGCCCCGGGGCCGGGTGCGGCCTTCACGGCGCTGCGCCTCCTGGACGGCATGTGCCGCCTCGGCGAGGCGGCCTCGGCGGCGCTGCTGGTGTACGACCAGAACGCGGTGCTGTGGGACAGCGGCCACCCGGCCACCCACCGGCCCGACGCGGCGGTGCTGCTGCAGGCCGGCGCGACCGGCGACGTGGCCGTGACGGAGCTGGCGGAGGTGCGGCTCGACGAGTCCGGGCCGCACACCGCCACCCTCGCCCTGGCCGACGTGCTGTACCGGCACCCGGGCGTCCGGGTGCTGGCCGGCGCCGGCCTCGCCCAGCGGCTGGCGGGCACCCCGTACGCGGGGCGCGTCGAAGCGGTCCCGGACCTGTGGTGCACGGGCGTCTGGGCGGGGCTGGCCCGCCTCTGGCCGCTGGACGAGCCGGTGCTGCTGGCCGACTTCGAGCCGGTGGGCGGCACGTTCTGCAGCTGCCTGCTCACGCCGGGGAGGGAGCACTGATGGACACGGGGCTGTCCCGGGTCGCCGTGCGGCTGCCCGGCCGGGTCGAGGCCGTCGACGACGTGCTCGTGCGGTCGGGTGCCACACCCCTGGAGCGGCGCATGTTCGGCCGCATCTACGGCCTGCGCGACAGCCCGGTGCTCGCGCCGGGCGAACGGATGGCGGACCACCTGGCCGAGGCCGGGCGGGCCGCGCTCGGCGGCGGGCCGGCGAGCCTGGTGCTCTACGGCCACACCCTGCTCATCGCCGAGCTCGACCTGTGCGGCACCTTTCCGGACCGGCTGCGCGACGCGCTCGGCCTGCCGGGGGTCCCGTTCTTCGGGGTGTCGCACGTCAACTGCACGTCGGTGCTGCGCTCGGTCGAACTCGCCCGGCGCCACCTGGCCCGGCCCGGGGCCGAACCGGGCGACCGCGTGCTCGTGCTCGGCGGTGACCAGGGCAGCGCGAGCGACCGCGGCCGCTACATCCCGGGCACGACGGTCGCGGGCGACACCGCCGCGGCCCTCGTGGTGGAGAAGGGGCCCTCCCGCTACCGCTACCTCGGCGGCGCGAGCACCCGCGACACCCGGTTCCGCCGCAGCCTGCGGATGACCAAGGAGGAGTTCACGCTCTTCGGCAAGGTCTGCTGCGAGCAGGCGGTGGCCGTCGTCGGCGCCGCGGCGCGGGACGCCGGGCTCGCACTGTCCGATGTGGACTGGGTGCTGCCGGACCTGTCCAACCGGATGTTCTGGCGCACCTTCAGCGGGCTGTCCGGGTTCCCGTTCGACCGGATCCCCCTGGACCTGGTCGCCGAGCGCGGGCACAACTTCGGGGTCGACTCCCTGCTCGCGCTGCAGCACGCGGACGCGGCCGGCCGGCTGCGTCCCGGACAGCGCTGCGCCCTGGTCTCCGTGGGCCAGGGCGCCTACTTCCAGTCGGTGATCGTCGAGGTCGTGGAGGAGAAGTGACCACCAGCCTGCTCGAATGCGAGCGAACCGCACGCAGCGACGGCCTCGCCGCCGGACTCGCCGCGGCCCTGGCCGCCACCCCGGCCGAAGGGCTGGCCCCCGGCCGGTACGCGGCCGTGCCCGCCGCCGCCGTGCCCCAAGGCGCCGAAGTGCGCACGCACAGCCTGGCCGACCGCGAGGACATCGTGTTCCTCGCCTGCCCGGGCCGTCCCCGCGAGGAGCGGGACGCCCACGAGCTGGCCGACTTCGGCCGGCACCTGGCCGCGGTCCGGCTCGGGGTGCTGCGCTCGGTGCTCGACCACGTCGTCGAGCACCTGTCGGACCGCACCAGCGGCGACGAACCGCTGATCCGCAAGCAGCTGATCGCCGGCGCGATCGGCGACGTGATGGCCGCGGTGGAACGGCTGCGCGCCCAGGTGCGCTCGCAGCGGCACCCGGTCGCCGTGGCCGACGTCCACCGCGAGCTGGACGAGCTGGGCTGGCGGGTGGCCCAGCACCTCGGCGCCTCGGGGTTCCTGGCCACCTCACCCGCGCGGTCGCTCTACGTCTCGGCCCTGGTGGCCGGCACCTGGGTGGACCGGGAACCGGAAGGAGAACCGGCATGATCGAGCTGAGCGACCGCGTCCGCGCGGTCCGCGACCTGAGCCGGGAGGCGGCCGCCGACCTGCGGTCGCGGGCCCTGGCCATCGACGTCGACCCGGACGCGATGGAGGAGCACTACAACTCGCCCGTGTTCGAGATGGTCCGGCAGGCCGACACGCCGCCGCAGTACCGCGAGTCGCTGCCGTCGACGCCGCTGCTGCGCGCGATGGAACGCGGCTCGTGCCTGGAGAACGTGGCCGGGCTGATCGAACTGGCCCGCGGCGACGTCGGCGCGATCCTGGCCTGCCCGTCGCCCGGCCTGGCCGGGGTGTTCGTCGAGCTGCTCGGCACGCCCGAGCAGCAGGAGTGGTTCTTCACCCGGATGCACGGCGGCCGCCGCTGGTCGTTCTTCGCGATGACCGAGGAGAGCCGTGGCAACGACGCGACCGCGATGGAGACCCGCTTCGACCGCGACGGCGAGGGCTGGCGGCTCAACGGCGGCAAGTGCTACGTCGGCAACGCCGCCCGCGGCAGCGTCGGCGTCGTGTTCGGCCGCACCGGCCGCGGCGCGTTGTCGATCCGCGCGGCGCTGGTCGAGGTCCCCGCGGCCGGCTGGCACGGCGAGAAGCTGGACATGATCGGCCTGCGTGGTGCCTACATCAGCCGGCTGTCCTTTTCGGACGTCGAGGTGCCCGCCGGCCGCCTGCTGGGCGACCACCTGCCGGTGACACGGCGCGGCATCTTCGCCGCCATCACCACGTTCAACCACATGCGGGTGCGGATCGCCGCGTCCGCGGTGGGCACGGCGCTGGCGATGGTCGAGTACGTGCTGGAGCACCGCAAGAACGCCCCCGGCGGCCAGCTCGCCCTCGCCCGCGCCGAAGCGGGCCGCGAGCTGGTGTACGAGGCGGCGGCGCGGATCGACCGCGACCCCGAGCGCGGCTACCTCTCCAGCGCGGCGAAGCTCGGCGCGATCGGCCTGGCGGTGGGGACGGCGCACTGGGCGTCGGCCGCGCTCGGCCCGGCCGGCCTGATCGAGCACCCGCTGCTGGAGAAGTGGACGCGGGACGTGCACGCGTTCGAGTTCATGGAGGGCACCAGCAACATCCACCGCCTGCACGTGGCGCGCGGGTACCAGGCGGGAGACGCCGATGCCTGACCTGGGGATCGACACGATCGCGTTCGCCGCCGCGCGGCGCGAGGAGTACGTGCCGCTGTCGACATTGCCCGGCGCCGCCGACCTGGTGCCGCCGGAGCGGCTGGCCGCGGCCGGCCTTCCGTTGTCCCGCTTGATGGTCCGGATCCCGGAGGACGACGACGTCGACGTCACGGCGGAGGTGCTGGCCGCCCTCGGGCCACCCGCGGTGCCGCAGCCGCTGTTCTTCGTGCGCTCCGGGCCGTTGCGCGACCCGAACGTGGCCGCGCTGGCGGGTCTCGTGCACCGCAGCGGCTGGGAAGGCGAGGACGTCGGCCTGACGCACCTCGACGAGCTCGGCGGCACGGCCGTCTTCGGCCTGCTGGAGTGGGCGGTCGAGACCGAGGCGACGGCGGTCGTCTGCGACGAGCCGCTGTTCGCCGACGCGGCCGGCGGCCACCCGCGGTTCGCGGCGGTCGGCTTGCGGGTGCGCCGCGGTCCTTCGGCGTTGGCGGTTTCCGGCTGTGGCGAAGGAAAACCGGCGTTGACGGGCGGCCACCGGTTCACCGGCCGCGGCCCGTGCGACGCGTGGCTGGCGTTCTGCGCGGCCCTGGCCGAAGGTGTGATCACCGACGGCGACCGCGTCCTCCTGCACACGCGCGGCCCGCTGCGCGAGGGCTGGTTGTCCCTGCTCGCGGTGGACGTCTCCGCGCTGCGGCTGGTGCCTGCGGGCACGGCGAGCCTGCTCGGGGGGCGGAGTGGATGAGAATCGGCGTGGACCTGATGTCGATCCCGCGGTTCACCGACGTCGCGGCGCACCCCCGGTACCGGACGCTGGTCTTCACCCCGGTGGAGCTGGAGCAGGCCGCCCGGATGGGTGCCGAACGGTCCCTGGAACGGCTGGCCGGGCGGTTTTCCGTCAAGGAGGCCACCTGCAAGATGCTGGGCCGTGGCTTCGGCCAGGGCCTGCGCTGGCGTGACATCGAGGTCACCAACGACGACTGGGGAGCGCCGTTGGTGACCCTGGGCGGCGGCGCGGCGGAGATCGCGGAGGAAGCGGGCCTGGAGGAGATCGTGGTGACGCTGAGCCACCAGGCCGACCTGGTGGTCGCGGTCGCGGCGGCGGGCTGCGCCCGGCCGCCGCGTCCGTTCCGCCGCGCCTCGGCGCCCGCGCCTGCCGCACCGGTCCCGGCCCGGTTCGACGAACTGGCGGCCTTGGCGGCCGACCTGTTCTCGGTCCCCGCCACCGAGGTGGCCACCGCGGCATCGTTCGCGGGCGATCTGGGGGTCACGTCGGTGGTGGTGATCGAGCTGCTCGCCCGGATCGAGCACCGGTACGGCATCCGCATCCCGGAGGCCGGCATCTACCGGATGACCGATCTGCCGCGGACCTACGGCGTCGTGGCCGAGGCCGCCGGCTGGTAGGGCGGGCATGGAGAAGGGGCCTTCCGCGTGGTGCGGAAGGCCCCTTCTCGTTTCGTGGAAGCGAAAAGTCCGGCCGGGGAAGCGGACTCCGCCGGGCCGGACCGCCGGAACCGGGCCGCGGCTCAGGCGAGCGTGAAGCGGGAAGCCGCCTGCACCCCGGCCTGGAACCGCGAGACCGCGTCGAGGTTCTGCAGCATCGCCGCGATGTGCCGGCGGCAGGTCCGCACCGACATCCCCAGCCGGCGCGCCACGACCTCGTCCGTCAGCCCCTGGGCCATCAGGCGGGCGATGGCCTGCTGCAGGTCGTGGGCGATCTCGCCGCTGTAGCCCTGGTCCTCCGCCGAGAACGGCGTTGCGCCGTCCCACAGCTGGTCGAACAGGCCCAGCAGGAACCGCACCATGCCCTGGTCGCGCACCCGGCGGGCCGACAGGTCGGCGACGTCCAGGGTCACCGCCAGTGACCGGTCGAAGACGACCGCCGCCTCCGGCACCCGGCTCAGCGTGCGGATCTGCGCCCCGCGGCCCGAGAGGTGCGTCAACCTCGCCCGGGCCGCGTAGCCCGCGCGACTGCGGTGCGGGCACACGACCCGCACCCCGACGCCGTCGCCCAGGACCGAACAGCAGGCGTCCAGGAGCTCGTCGACCAGGTCGTCGGCCGCCTCGCCGGGGTGCAGCACCACCAGTTCGTCGCGGCAGACCTCGGCCGCCAGCTTGATCAGGCCGCGGATCTCGGCGACCCCCTCCACGCGGTCGAGCGCGCCCGCCGCGCCCGCCGGGTTCCGGGTGATGCCGTCGATGCGCTCGCGCAGCCGGTCGGCCATCTCGCGGCGCTCGTACATCGCGCGCTCCAGCGGCGTGACGACCAGTTCCGCGGCCGCCGACGGCTCCCGGGGGACCAGGCCGCCGTCCGGGTCGGTGCGCAGCAGGTGCAGCTCGACCAGCCGCGCGGCGGCCGCCTGCAGCGTGTCGGCGGGCAGGCCGAGGTGCGCCGCGGCGGTGGTCACGGACGAGATCCGGCCGCAGCGCGCCGCGTAGCGGTACAGCTCGGCTTCCGGGTCGGGCTCGGGCACGGAAAACGCCCCGAGCGGCGGGAGAGTGGCCGTCGACATCGTGCCTCCAAGGGATCCGGCTTCTGCGTTCCACCGTCGCAGCCGGGCTTCTCGGTGCGCTCTCACGCCGCTCTCGCCCGGCAGTGGCGGGACGAGAGCGGCGTGATGGCCGCGTGATTCCGGCCGGTGGTGTCCTCGGGAGGACACGGTTGACCGCCGAAAGCGAAACAGGGTGACGAAATGCCTGACACACTCCCCGTCCCGCCGGGGTTCCTGGAAATCCTGATCGCGCACCTGCCCTACGCGCTCGGGGACCGGCTCGCCGAGGACGACGACCTCGCCGCGCTCGGGCTCGACTCGATGGGCGTCGTGCAGCTCGTCACCGACCTGGAGGAGACCTTCGCCTTCGAGCTGCCGGACGAGCTGCTCACCGAGGACACCTTCGCCACCGCCGGCAGCCTGTGGGCCGCCGTCGCGGAGTTCGTCGCCCCGGAGCCCGCCGATGTCTGAGGCCGCCGCCCCGGTGCGGCTCGACCAGCTGCTCACCCGCGGCGCGCCCGGCGATCCGGCCCTGACCCACAAGGACCGGACGCTGACCTACGCCGAACTCGCCGACGCCGTCACGCGCGTCGCCCGCGGCCTGCACCGGCTCGGCGTCCGCCGCGGCGACCGGGTGGCGGTGTACGCCGAGAAACGCTGGGAAACCGTCGTCGCGCTGTTCGCCGCCGCGGCCGCCGGTGCGGTCCTGGTGCCGCTGAACCCGCTGTTCAAGGCCCGGCACATCGCCCACGTCGCCGCCGACTGCACCCCGAAGGTGGTGCTCACGACGGCCGAGCGCCTGGCGACGGTCCGCGAGGCGGTGCCCGCGCCGACCCCGGTCGTGGTGTTCGGGCGGCCCGAGTGGGACGCGCTGACCGCGGCCGAGCCGGTAGCGGTGCCGAGCGCGGTGATCGACCAGGACCCGGCCGCCATCATGTACACCTCGGGCAGCACCGGCGGGCCCAAGGGGGTCGTGCTGTCCCACCGCAACCTGCTGGCCGGCGCCGCGAGCGTCGCGGAATACCTCGGCCACACGCGCGACGACGTCGTGCTCGCCGCCCTGCCCCTGAGCTTCGACGCCGGGTTCAGCCAGCTCACCACCGCGTTCGCCGCCGGCGCGCACGTCGTGCTGGTGAACTACCTGCTGCCCAAGGAAATCGTCCGGCTCTGCGCCCGCCACGGCGTCACCGCGCTCACCTGCGTGCCGCCGCTGTGGCTGCAGCTGGTGACGCAGGAGTGGCCCGCCGAGGCGACCGCGCGGCTGCGGTACTTCGCCAACACCGGCGGCCGCATGCCCCGCGCGACGCTGACCCGCCTGCGCGAGCTCTTCCCGGCGGCGCAACCGTTCCTGATGTACGGCCTCACCGAGGCGTTCCGCTCCACCTACCTCGACCCGGCCGAAGCCGGCCGCCGTCCCGGCTCGATCGGGAAGGCGATCCCCAACGCCGAAATCCTCGTGCTGCGCCCCGATGGCACGCCCTGTTCGCCCGGCGAGCACGGCGAGCTCGTGCACCGCGGCGCGCTCGTGGCGCTCGGCTACTGGAACGACCCCGCGCGCACGGCGGAGCGCTTCCGCCCGGTGCCGGGCCCGGACGGCCTGGTGCGCCCGGAGATCGCCGTCTGGTCGGGCGACACCGTCTACCGCGACGAGGAGGGGTTCCTGTACTTCGTCGGCCGGACCGACGAGATGATCAAGACGTCGGGCTACCGCGTCAGCCCCGCCGAGGTCGAGGAGGCCGCCTACGCGACCGGCCTGGTGGGGGAGGCGGCCGCGTTCGGCGTGCCGGATCCCGTGCTGGGCCACCGGATCGTGCTGGCGGTCGCGCCCGAGGCCGACGCCGAGGCGATTTCCCGGGCGCTGGCCAAGGAACTGCCCGCGTACATGCTGCCGCGGCGGATCGAGGTGCTGCCGAAGCTGCCCCGGTCGGTCAACGGCAAGTTCGACCGCGTCGCGCTGCGCGCGGCGCTCGACGCGGTGCCCGCCGGCGCCGAATGACGGCAGTTTCCTGCCACCGCGGGAACGACTCTTCCCCGCGGTCCCCGTGCGACAGTGCAAGAGCCGTGAACCGCAAGGAGCGATCCCCATGTTGCAAGCAATCGACCTCCGGAAACGCTACGACGAAGTCCAGGCCCTCGACGGGTTCAGCCTCGAAGTCGCCGCCGGCGAGATCGTCGGGCTGGTCGGCCACAACGGCGCCGGCAAGACGACCTTCGTCGAGATGGTCTCCGGGCTGCTGCGCCCGGACAGCGGCACGGTGCTCGTCGACGGCGAGTCGCCGACGCGCGCCCGCGACCGCATCGGCATCTCCCCGCAGCACATCGCGCTCTACCGCCCGCTGACCGTGCGCGAGCACCTGGAGCTGTACGGCCGCCTGGCCGGGCTGCGCCGGGCCGCGCTGCGCTCGGCCATCGACGACCTCACCGCCGCGCTGCGGCTGGAGAGCTTCCTGAACCGCACCTGCGGCCTGCTCTCGGGCGGCCAGCAGCGGCGGGCGCAGGCCGCGACGGCGCTGGTGCACCGGCCGGCGCTGCTGCTGCTCGACGAGCCGACCGCCGGTGCCGACCCCGAGACCCGTCAGGCGCTGCTCGACGTGGTCAAGCAACGAGCAGGCGAGGGAGCCGCTGTGGTCTACACCACCCACTACCTGACCGAACTGACCGACCTGCAGGCCACGATCGCGGTGGCCGCCGAGGGCCGCGTGATCGCCCGCGGCAGCGCGGACGAGCTGCTCTCGGGCCTGCCCGGCGAGGTCCGCGTGCGCACCGCCGACGACCAGCTGACCGTCTCGACCACCGACCCGACCGGCACGCTGCTGGAGCTGCTGCCCACGGTGACGCGGCCGGTCGAGTCCGTCGAGCTGCGCAACCCCAGCCTGGACGACCTCTACCACTCCCTGGCGGTGACGACCGATGTCGACGCGCACTGACTCCCTGTCCCGGGCCGGCGCCCTCGTCCGCTACAACGCGATCCTGCGCCTGCGCGACCCGTCGCAGCTGATCAGCTACCTGATCACGCCGATGATCTTCATGGTGCTGTTCCAGCCGCTGTACGTGAAGGCGCTGGGCACCGGCGCCGTCGAGGCCGTCACCGGGCAGCTGGTGATGTTCTCGGTGTTCGCGATGGCGATCGTGGGCAACGCGATCTTCGTCGAACGCGAGTGGCGCACCTGGGACCGGCTGCGCGCCAGCCGGGCCGCCCGCGCGGAACTGCTGATCGGCAAGGCGATCCCGGTGTTCGTCGTGCTGCTGATCCAGCAGGGCGTGCTGATCATCTACGGCTGGCTCGTGGTCGGGATGCCGTTCCCGGTTTCGCCCGGCCTGGTGTTCGGCGCGATGTGCCTGTGGGGCTTCATGCTGCTGGCCATGGGCGCCGCACTGTCCACTGTGGTCCGCAGCCGCGGCGACCTGATCGTCGCCGTCGACCTCGGCGCGATCACCATCAGCTCGCTCGGCGGCTCGCTGCTGCCGGTGTCGCTGATGCCGTCGTGGGCGCAGGCGATCGCGCCGTTCTCCCCGGGCTACTGGGGTCTGTCGCTGATCCGTTCCGCCATGGCGGGCAACGCCGAGGCGATGCTGCGCCCGGGCTTGATCGTGCTCGGGATCGGCGTGGCCACCGGCGCGTTCGCCACCTACCGGCTCGCCCACGGCTGGGGCCGCAGCCACCTGCTCTGACGGCACCGAAAGGACCTGTTGTGACGGAACCGGCACACGAATCGGCCGTGGCGCTCGTCGGGATGGCGGGGCGCTTCCCCGGCGCCGCCGACGTCGAGCAGCTGCGCGGCAACCTCGCGGCCGGCGTCTCCGGCCTGCGGGACCTGACCGGCGACGAGCTCGCCGCCGCGGGCGTGGACCCGGCCACCCCGGGCCACGTCCGCGTCGGCGGGCCCGTCGCCGGCGGCGTGGAGACCTTCGACGCCGCCGCGTTCGGGCTGTCCACGCGCGAAGCGGAAACCCTGGAACCGCACCACCGGCTCGTGCTGGAGTGCTCGTGGGAGGCCCTGGAACGGGCCGGCTACCGGCCGACCGATCCCGGCGTGCCCGTCGGGCTGTTCGCCGGCTGCGCGTTCCCCGACTACCTGACCCGCAACCTCCCCGAGCTCGCCGCCGAACCGGGCGGCAAACCCCTGCTGTCCGCGGGCGTGGAGCGCGACTCGCTGACGTCGCTCGTGTCGTACAAGCTGGGCCTGCGCGGCCCGGCGATCACCGTGCAGACGTACTGCTCGACGTCGCTGGTCGCGGTGCACCTGGCGTGCCAGAGCCTGCTGACCTACGAGTGCGACCTGGCCCTGGCCGGCGGGGCCGCGCTGCCGCTGCCGCAGACCGGCGGCCACGTTTTCGAAGAGGGCAGCATCCTCTCGCCCGACGGCCGGGTGCGTGCCCTCGACGCGGACGCGAACGGCACCGTGATGGGCTCCGGCGCGGCGGTCGTCGCGCTGAAACGCCTGGAGGACGCCCTCGCCGACGGTGACGTCGTGCACGCGGTGATCCTCGGCTCGGCGGTCAACAACGACGGCCGCGACCGGGCGGGGTATCCCGCGCCGGGGGTCGCCGGGCAGGCCGCGGTGGTCGATACCGCCCTGGCCGTGGCCGGGGTCAAGCCCGAGACGGTCGGATACGTCGAGTGCCACGCCGTCGGCACGCCGCTGGGCGACTCGATCGAGCTGGCCGCGCTGAACCGCGTCTTCGGGCCGGGGCGGGCGGCGCCGTGCGTGCTGAGCTCGGTCAAGCCGAGCATCGGGCACCTCGACCGGGCGTCCGGCGTCACGTCCCTGATCCGGGCGGCGCTGAACCTGCGTGACGGCGTCCTGCCGGGCACCCTCGGCTTCCGCACGCCGAACCCCGCCCTCGGCGACCGGTTCACCGTGCTGCCCGCGGACGTTCCCTGGCCCGTCGACGGCTCCCCGCGGCGCGCCGGGGTCAGCTCGTTCGGCGTCGGCGGGACGAACGCGCACGTGGTGCTCGAGGAGCCCCCTCGCCGCTCGCCCCGGCCGTCGGGCGGTCCGCACGTGCTGACGTTCTCCGCCGGTGACGCCGCCGCGCTCGACGAGGTGACGTCGCGGCTGCGGGCCCACCTGGCCGCGCACCCGGAGCTGGACCTCGGCGACGTGGCTTTCACCCTTCAGGTGTCACGCGGTCATTTCGCGCTGCGGCGGGCCGTCGTGGTCCGGGACATCCCGGACGCCGTGGCGGCGCTGGCCGACCCGGGCCGGTGGATCGACGGCGAAACCCGCCGCCGGGACCCGCGGTTCCGCCTGGTCGCGGGCAGCGGCCCGGAGTGGGCGTCGACGGCCGCGGCCGCCCACCGCCTGCTGGGCGGCGACGACGCGCCCGCGCCGGCCCCCACCCGAGCCGGGGCGCTGTCGGCCGTGACCGCCGGGCTCACCCGGCTGGGCGTCCGGCTGGACGAGAGCGCCCCCGACGCGATCGTCGCCGAGGGCGGTGCCGAGGACCTCCTTGGCACACTGGCCCGGCTGTGGCTCGCGGGTTCCACAGTGGACTGGACGGCCCTGCACCGCGGCGAGGCCCGGCGGGTCGAGCTGCCGCCGTACCCGTTCCAGCGCAAGCGGTTCTGGGTGGACCCGGCGCCGCGCCCGGCGGCGCACGTGCCGTCGTGGCACCTCGACCCGCAGCCGGTGGCCGGTCTGGAGCGGCGGCTGCGCGCGGCGGGGCCGTGGCTGGTGTTCGCCGGCGATCCCCTTGGCGAGGCCCTGGCTGCACGTATCACGGTGGCCGGTTCCGAAGTCACCACCGTGCGGCCGGGCCGTGGATTCGCGGCCCTGGACACCGGGGACTTCGTCGTCGGCCCGGGTGACCTGCCTTCGCTGTTGCGTTCGCTGGTGGTCGTCCCGCGCACGATCGTGCACGGGTTCGCCCTGGGCGGCGCACCCGGCGACGTCGAGGTGGCGGCCGGGCTGTGGCCGGGGATGGTCACGCTGACCTCCGGCGCGGTCGGCATCCTGGGACCCGACCTGACCACACCGGCGCACGCGGCGCTGACGGTGTTGACCCCGCGACACGTCGACATCGGCCCGGCGGCGGCCCTGGACCAGGTCCTGGCGGCGGTCCTGCATCGGGACGCGCCCTTGGCGGTGCGCGGCGACCAGGCGTGGCGGCTGCACCACGAGCCGTGCTCGCTGACGGGACAGGCCGAAGCCGAGGTGCACCACGACGTGCCGGACCTGGGCGGCCGGCGGGGGATCCTGCTGGTCCGGCCGGATCCCGCGGGCCGCGCACTCGCCGCCCGGGCCCGGATCGCCCGGCTCGACGGCCGCGGCCGGTGGACCACGGTGGTGTCCACTTCGGACCCGTCACCCGCGGTCCTGGCCGCGGTGGCCGCGGCCGACCACCTGACCGAAGTCGTGCTCTCCGGCGTGCCCCCGGTCCGGCCGGTCCCGGTCGCCGAGTCCGTCCGCACACCGGCCGTGGCGCGGCCGCGGCCGGCACTGGGGACACCGTTCGTGGAGCCGGAGCCGGGCCTCGAGCAGGAGGTGGCGGCCGCCTGGGCGGCCGCGCTGGGCTACCCGGAGATCGGCGCGGACGACAACTTCTTCGACCTGGGCGGCCGGTCCGCGGACGCGGTCCGCATCGCGGCCGAGTGGCACCTCCCCGCAACGGCGGTCGTGGAGCTGCCGACGGTCCGGCTGCTCGCGGCCCGCATCGCCGGGCGGCGTTCCTGACCGGCGTCCGGGGCGGGGCGCGTCACGTCCGTGCGCTCCGCCTCAGGTACGGGGCGAGGGAGAGCCACCAGTTCGCCGAGGCACGGATCCGCGCCGGGAGGTCGGGGGTGGCGGAGACCAGGCCCAACGCGCCGTCCGCGCCGGCCATCCCCATCGCGTAGACCAGCCGGTCGAGGACCGAGATCTCCGACTGCCCCGCCGTCGTGTGGTAGTTCAGGCGGGTGGTGGACAGGGCCGTCGCCCAGAAGGCGGCGGGGCTCGTTCCGCCGATGTGCCCGAGCGCCGACGCGGCGGTGTCCCGGATGGCCGCCGGGAGCGTCCGGTCCAGCACGAGCAGCTCGACGTCGTGACGCTCGGCCGGGCCGCCGATGACCCGGAGGGCCTCCACGAGCGGAACGGCCCAGTCCCGGTCGTGGCGCCGCCGGCGCAGGGCCGCGCCCAGCTCCCGCGCCACCGGCGCCCGGTACGGCGTGCTGTAGATCATGAACTGGGCGTACAGGCGCTGGTCGAAGACGTCGGCCAGGACGGATTCGCGGATCAGGGCCCGCAGGATGACGTCGTCCCACGCCTCGGTGGTCGCCGCCGCCACCGCGGCCGCGATCTCGTCGGTCACGGACCACTCGGGCGGTCCCGGCTCGGCGATGAGCAGCTTCCAGATCCGCACGGGAACCCGCTGCCGCAGGTGCACGGGCAGCTGTCTCAGGATCGCCCCGGCCAAGGCCGCGGTGCCGGCGGTGACCGGGCCGCCCAGCAGGTCGGTGAGCAGGTCGGAGACGACGACCAGCTGCCCGGTCCGGAAGTGGCCCTGGCCGACCTTGCGGAAGCAGGCCAGCAGCGCGCCGGCGAACGTCCGGTCGGTCAGCGGGGAGTACAGGTGACCGACCACGAGGTCGGCGGCCGCGGGGGCCGCGGTCGAGTCGAAGACCGAAACCGTGCCGACCATGCTCTGCACGCCGCGGTCGGCCGAAGCCGCGGCGGCGGCCGCGATGGCCGCGGCGCCACCGACCGGGTGCGCCATCAGCCGTTGGTAGGCCTCGGCGCGGTGCATCCACATGACCCCGTCGGAAATCGCCATCTCGATCAGCAGCCGTTCCGACAGCGTTTCCCAGGTCCGCTTCGGGCTGAGGATCGCGTACGGCGTCCGGCAAAGGAGCGCGGTCAGTTCGTTCCATTCGGGCCCGCTGACGATTCCGTCCGTGACGGCCATTTCGATCAACGTGTCCAGCCGTTGCGCCGCGATTTCGTCGGTGATTTCGCGCCGGGCGAGCTGCGGTGCCGCGCACGCCGCGCCGCGGAAGTACCGCGCCACGGTGTCGGTGATCGCGACCAGCGGTTCGCCGCGGAGGCCGAGGATGGCTTCGTACCCGCGGACACCGGCGTGGGGGACGAGTGCGGTGCTGTTTTCCCACCGCGACAAAGCGTCGATCGACGGCGGTGGGCCGGGAAGGACGTCGGCCCACGTCTCCGCGAAACGCCGTAAACGCCGCATTTCCGGTTCCGGCGCGTGAATGCGATTGGCGCGCAGCAGCCAGCCGATCCGCTGGGCGAGCCGGAGGGTGTCCGGCATTCCTCGTGGTGATGTCACGCCATTCTGACTACCCTCGCCGGCCCGGCGGCGGAAGCGGCCATTGGAGTCGCTTCCGGCGGCAGGCGAACGGGTGATGGGCCCGTCGCCAGGGGTATTGGCGGCGGGCCCACCACGTTCCGGGGGCCGCTACGACCAGGGGCGCAGGGCGGCGGCCAGGTGGGCCAGGGTCACGTCTTCCTGCTCCAGCACCGCGAAGTGCCCGCCCTCGAGGACGTGGCCGCGGAACGGGCGGACCGTCTGCTCCCGCCACGCCAGTACCGACTCCACGCTCGCGCGGACGTCGGTGGTGCTCGCCAGGGCTGTCACCGGGAGCTCCAGGGGAGGCCCGGCGGTGTAGCCGTAGGTGTTCTTCACCGTCAGGTCCGCGCGGATCGGCGGCAGGATGAGCCGCAGGACGCGGGGGTCGTCGAGGAACACCTCCGGTGTTCCGCCCAGCGTGCGCAGCAGCGCCACGATCTCCGCGTCACCCATGCCGGCCACGATCGGGTCGTCCGGGGTCAGCCACTGCGGGGCCGGGGAGCCCGACACCACCAGGTGCACCGGCAGCGGAGCACCCCGGCGGGAAATCTCGCGCACCAGCTCGAACCCGACCAGCGCACCCAGGCTGTGCCCGTACACCGCGTACGGCCCCTCGGCCGAGAGCACGAAGTCCGCCAGATCGGCGACGTAGGAGGACATCGACGTGTGCGGCGTGTCCCGCTGGCGCGTCTCGCGGCCGGGCGGCTGGACCGGGCACACCGTCACCCCGGGCAGCCGGCCGATCCACGCGCGGAACGCCGACGCCGAGCCGCCCGCGTGCGGCAGGCAGTACAGCCGCACGTTCCCCGCGGTCGCGGGGAACGGCAGCCAGCGGCTCGCGACGGCCGTCGTCACGACTCCACCTCCAGCGTCACGTACCCCGGCGGCGCCTGGACCTCCGCGAGGTCCGCCGCCAGGACCACGTGCGCGCCTTCGCGGGACACCTCGCGGAACCCGCTGAACGCGTAGGTGATCTGCATCATCCGGTTGCGGCCGGTCTCGACGAAGTCCGCGCGCAGCCCCGCGCCCGCCGCCCGGGCCAGGCCCATCACGTGGCCCAGCAGCACCGTCCCGACCCCGCGGGACATCACGCGGCACGACATCAGCATCATGTTCAGCCGCCAGTCCGGCACGCCCTTCTCCAGCAGCGCCAGGCCGATCTTGCCGTAGGAGCCGAACTTGTCGGTCAGCGAAGCGACGAGCAGCACGTGGTCCGGGGACGACCGCAGCGCGTCCAGCTCGTCGTAGGAGTACGTCCGCCCGGTCGAGTTGAGCTGGTTGGTGCGGACGGTCAGCTCCTCCGCCCGCTGCAGGTCCTCCTGCTTGGCCGGCGCGATGGTGAACCGCAGGTCCAGGCTGGCCAGGAAGTCCTCTCCCGTACCGGAGAAGTCCGCCTCGACGTCGTCGCGCGCGAGCTGGCTGAAGTACATCCCCCGCCGTTGCGCCGACTCGTCGGTGACGAACCGCGGCGCGAACTCCGGGCGCCGCAGCACCTCGTCGGCCTCCAGGATGTCCACAGTGGTCACCTGCGGCAGCGCGAAGGCCACCTCGGCCCGCTCGAACTCCTGGTCGTCGACGAACGCAAACGCGTCCAGCCCCAGGTTGAGCTTCTGCGCGATCTGGCCGATCGACACCGACTTCGCGTTCCACGAGATGCGCGGGAACAGGAAGTACTCGTCGAGGCCGAACTCGCGCAGCTTCGCCATCGCGGCTTCGTGGTCGTTCTTGCTGGCGACCGAGTGCAGCACGCCCATCGCGTCGAGCCGCTTGACGTGCTCGACCACCCACGGGCGCAGCCGGACGTCGCCGTCCTCCAGGAGAACCCCGTCCCAGACGGTGTTGTCGAGGTCCCACACCACGCACTTGATCTTGCCCTGGACCGGCTTCGGCGCCGCGGCCGTCGGGGAGAGGAGACTGGTCACGGTACCTGCTTCCGGTAGGCCTCGGCGGCGATGGTCATCCGCTGGATCTCGGTGCTGCCCTCGATGATCTCCATGACCTTCGAGTCCCGGTAGAACCGGGCCACGGGGTAGTCCCCGCTGCAGCCGTTGGCGCCGTGCACCTGCACGGCTTCGGACGCGTGACGAGCGGCCGCGACCGACGCGAAGTACTTCGCGACCCAGGTGGCCATGATCGTGGCCGAGTCGCCGCGGTCCTTGAGCCGGCCGGCCTCGGCCAGCAGCAGCCGGGCCGCGCGGACGTCGGTGACCATGTCCGACAGCTTCGCCTGGATCAGCGGCAGGTCCTTCAGCGGCGTGCCGCCGACGGTCCGGCGGGTCGTGTAGTCCGCGCACGCGTCGGCGCACGCCTGGATGATGCCGACCGACCCGGCCGCCACGCTGTAGCGGCCGAGGTCGAGCGTGCCGGTGAGGACCATGCCGGAGGCGAACCCGCTCGGCCCGAGCAGCGCGTCGGCACCCAGCCGGACGCCGTCGAACCCGATGGAGGCCAGCATCGACGAGCGCGTCCCGAGGATGTCGTCGATCGGGGTGACCGTGACGCCGGGCGTGTCACGCGGCACGAGCAGCGCGATCGTGCTGGCCGGGCCCTTCGCGAAGACGAGGAACAGGTCCGCGCGCTGCCCGTTGGTGGTCCACTTCTTGAGGCCGTCGAGCCGCCAGCCGTCGCCGTCGGGGGTGGCGGTGGTGGTGATCGCGGCCGTGTCGCTGCCCGCGCCGGGCTCGGACAGGCAGAACGCGCCGAGGGTGCGTCCGCTCGTCAGCTCCGGCCCCCACCGGTGCTGCTGCGCCTCGGTGCCGAAGCGCAGCAACGCCCAGGAGAGCATGGTGTGCACGGTGAGCAGGCTGCGGACCGAGGAGCAGCCGCGGCCGACCTCCTCGTGGATCTCGCCGAGGGTGACCATGTCGGTGCCGGAGCCGCCGAGCTCGGGCGGCAGGAACGGCGCCCACAGCCCGGCTTCGGCGATCTTGTCCAGCAGGATTTCGGGGATTCGCCCGGCTTTGTCCCACGCGTCGGCGAAGGGGACGATGTGCTCGTCCACGAAGGCCCGCGCGGCCTCGCGGCCGGGCGCGCGGACCGCGGTGAGTACCTCCGGCACGGGTCAGCCCACCGTCGCGGCCGGGCGCAGGCGGCCGACCAGCTCGGTCATCGCCGACGCGGTGCGGAAGTTGTCGATCCGCAGTTCCTCGTTGGGGATGGTGACGGCGAACGTCTTCTCCAGGTGCATCACCAGCTCCATGGCGAACAGGGAGTTGATGTAGCCGAGGGAGAAGATGTCCTCGGTCTCGGTGATCTCCGCCTGGGGGAAGCGGCCGGTGATGAAGGCGAGGATGTCGCCGGTGGTCTCGGACATGGTGGTTTCTCCTTCTGCGTCTCGAAACAGGGGTCAGCTGTAGGTGTAGAAGCCGCGGCCGGTCTTGCGGCCGTGCAGGCCGGCGTCGGTCATCTGCTTGAGCAGCGGGCAGGGGCGGTACTTGGAGTCGGCGTAGTGCTCGTAAAGCACCTCGACGCTGTAGAGGATCGTGTCGACGCCGATCAGGTCGGCGGTCTGCAGCGGGCCCATCGGGTGGCCGAAGCAGCCGCGGAACACCTCGTCGACCGACTCTGCCGTGGCGACGCCCTCGTGCACCAGGTAGGCGGCCTCGTTGACGGTCAGCATGAGGACGCGGTTGGACACGAAGCCCGACGCGTCCTTCACGTCGACCCAGCGCTTGCCGATGCTGGTCAGCAGCTCGCGGGTGCGCAGGATGGTCTCCGGCGTGGTGTGGAAGCCGGGGATCAGCTCGACGACCGGCTTCTGCGGCACCGGGTTCATGAAGTGCACGCCGATGACGCGGCCCGGGTTCTTCCCGACCGACGCGATGCGCGTGATCGGCACGGCCGAGGTGTTGGCGATGATGACCGTGTCGGGGCCGCAGACCTCGTCGAGCTCGGCGTGCACCGCGGCCTTGATGTCCCAGTCCTCGGTGACGTTCTCGACGAGGATCTCGGTCTTGTCCAGCGCGGCCAGCCCGACCGCGGTGGTGATCCGGGCGAGGATCTCGTCCGCGTCGAGCGCGGGGCCGCCCATCAGCCGGCTGAGCCGGCAGTTGCGCGTGATCTCGGCCCGCGCCTGCTCGAGGATCCGCTCGTCCTTGTCGACGAGCACGACATCGTGGCCGGCGGCGGCGAAGTCCTGGGCGACGCCGATGCCCATGACGCCGGCGCCCACCACTCCCGTGACTGCCATGACTGTGTCCCTTTCTGCTGTGCGAGTTGTCGTTCAGGCCCGGCGCCGTCGGGCGGCCGCGGCTTTGATGCCGGAGCGGCGCAGCTGTCCCTGCGCCTGGGTGTCGGGTGCGGGTTCGGGGGTCCCGGCGTCACCGGCGGCGATCTTCGCGAGCGCGGCGACGGTCGGGGCCTCGTGGATGATGTGCGGCGGCAGCTCGGCGTCCGGGAACGCCGTGCGCAGCGTCGCCAGCAGCGAGATGCCGAGCAGGGACGTGCCGCCGAGCTCGAAGAAGTTGTCGGACGCGCCGACCCGGTCCAGGCGCAGCGCCTCGCACCACGCCTCGGCCACCGCACGCTCGGCGTCGCCCTCGGGCTCCTGGAACGGCGTGACGAGCTCGGGACGCGGGTGCCGGTCCGCTGTCGAGCCGCCGTGTGCGGCCGAGGTGACGGCGTCGACGCTGAACCGGGCGGCCACGGCCGTGACCGCGGGCAGGTCCTGTGTGGACACCACGACGTGCGGTTCGCCCGAGGCCAGTGCCCGCAGCAGCGTGCGCCAGCCCTGTTCGAAGTCGATGCCGAACTTCGCGCGGTGCTCGCGGAAGTAGGTCTGGATGTCCTCCTCGTAGCCGGAAAGCCCTTCGTCCCAGGCGTTCCAGGTCCACTCGCCCCACGAGATCGACACCGTGCGGCCGCCGTGGGACGCGGCGTAGGCGTCGAGCCACGCGTTGCCGGCGCAGTAGTCGACCTGGCCCGGGCCACCGCCGGTGACCGAGGTGATCGAGGAGAACAGCGCGACGAAGTCGAGGTCCAGGCCGTCGGTGGCCGCGCTGAGCGCCCGCGCGCCGGGCAGCTTCGGCGCGAGGACCTGGTCGGCGTCACCGGGCTGCTTGAACTGCATCAGCCCGGTGCCCGGCACGCCCGCGGTGTGCAGGATGCCGTGCAGCGCCCCGAACTCCTGGACGGCGACAGCGACCGCGCGCCGCACGTCGGCGTCCTCGGCGACGTCCCCTTCGACGACCGCCACGGCGCCGCCGAGGGCCTCGATCTCCCGCACGCGGTGGACGCGGTCGCGGATCGTGGCGGGCACCTCGTCGGTGCCGTCGGCGATCCCGGCCCAGCGCTCGCGCGGCGGCAGGCCGCGGCGGCCGAACAGCACCAGTTTCGCGTGGCTGTCCCGGGCCAGCCGTTCGGCCATCGCCAGCCCGATCCCGCCGAGGCCGCCGGTGATCAGGTAGACGCCGCCCTCGCGCAGCACGTCCTTCGCCCGCTCGATCGGCTGCGGCGCCAGGACCTCGTAGCCGGGCAGCCAGCGCCGCGACCCGCGCAGCGCGACGGTCCGGCCCGGCGCCGGGCGGTGCAGCTCGGCGACCACCGCGGCGGCACCGGCGGCCGCGTCGACGTCGATCAGTCTCGTCCGGACACCCGGGTACTCCATCGGGATCACGAGGTTGGGCCCGACGAGGGTGGCCGCGTCGGGCCGCAGCTCGCCGTCGTGCAGGACGCGCTGGGTGCCGGAGGCGGCCAGGTCGAGCGACCAGCCGCCGAGGCCCAGCTCACCGGCCGCGCGGGCCAGCGCCACGAGCGTGTGCAGGCCGAGCAGCAAGGAGTCGTCGTCGAGGTTCCACAGGTGGACGACGCGATCCAGGCGGGTGCCGCCGCGCTTGAGGTCGCGCAGCAGGGCCAGCAGGTCGCCGACGTCGCCAGGGCGGACAGTGGCGTCCGGGCCCGGCCGGTACCCCGCGCCCGGCCGGACCACGGTCACCGGGTCGCCGGTGCGGCGGATCCCGTCGAGGACGTCCTCGGCCCGGCCGGCGCGGGCGAACACCAGCCAGGACGCGGCCTGCGGCGCGGCGGGCGCGGCCGAGGTCTGCCGCCAGGTGGGCAGGTTGATCCACTGCTCCTCGGGCAGCAGCGGGATCCGGTCGAACTCCTCCAGCGGCCCGTCCGCGGGGGTCTCGATCCGGGTGGTCCCGCCGGCCGGCTTCGCCTCGATCCAGTAGCGCTGCCGCTGGAAGGGGTACGTCGGCAGCGGCACCCGGCCCGGGGCGGTGCCGCGGTAGACCGGCGTCGCCGTGCCGCGGCCGTGGTAGGCGGACCAGTCCAGGTCCGCGCCGAGCAGCCACAGCCGGGCGAGGCCGTCGGTGAGCACCTCGTCGGCCGGCCGCGGGTCGTCCGCGGCGGGCAGGGTGGCGGTGATCAGCGGCCAGCGCGTCGCCGGGCTGAGGCCGCGCAGCAGCGCGCCGAGCGAGGGGCCGGGGCCGATCTCGACCACGGCCAGGTGCTCGTCGGCCAGCAGTTCGGTGGCCGCGTCGGCGAACCGGACGGTCTCGCACATGTGCCTCGCCCAGTACCCGGGGTCGGTGACCAGGTCGGCGGTCGCCTGGGCGCCGGTGACGTCGGACAGGTAAGGCAGCTCGGGCGCGTTGAGCGTGACGTTCGCGGCGATCCAGGCGGTGAGTTCGGCCGCGGCGGGAGCCAGCATCCGCGAGTGGAACGCGTGGCTGGTGCGCAGCGGACGGCACGGCACGTCGGCGGCCCGCAGGTCCTGCGCGAGCCGGTCGACCGCGGCGGTCTCCCCGGCCACCACGACCAGCTCCGGGCCGTTGACCGCGGCGATGTCGATCCCCGTGAGGTCGAACCGCGTCTCCAGGCCGGTGGCCGACAGCGGCACCGCGGCCATCGCCCCGCCGGGCAGCGCGGCGATCAGCTCGGCGCGCTTGGCGACCAGCGCCAGGGCGTCCTCGAGGGAGAGCACCCCGGCCAGGCAGGCGGCGACGTACTCGCCCAGGCTGTAGCCGAGCATGGCCGCGGGCCGCAGCCCCCAGTCCATCAGCGTCCGGGCCAGGGCGTAGTCCACGGCGAACATCAGCGGCTGCGCCAGTTCCGTCTGCTGCAGCCGCTCGGCGCGCGGGTCCTCGTCGCCGCCGCGGCCCAGCAGCGCGGCCAGGCTCGGCCCGCCGCCGCGGGCCCCGGTGACGAGGTCACCGTCGAGGTGCCCGAGGCAGTCGTCGAGGTGGGCGCGGAACACCGGCTCGCGCCGGTACAGCTCGCCGACCAGACCGGGGTACTGCTCCCCGACACCGGCGAAGAGGAACGCCACCGGCCGGCCCTGCACCGGCTCGACCCGGGTCGCGGGGGCACCCAGCGCGGTGACCGCACCGTCCACATCGGACGCGACGGCAGCCCGCCGGTGCTCGAACGTCTTGCGCCCCTCCTGGAGCGTGAAGGCGACGTCGGCCAGGCGCGCGTCCGGGGTGCCGGCGAGGTGCTCGCCGAGGCGCCGGGCCGCCGCGTCGGCCGCGTCCGCCGTGCGGGCCGAGACCGGCAGCACCTGGTACCGGCGTTCGGTGTCCGGGTCGCCGGGGGGCGGCGCGGGCCGGTCGGGCGGCTGTTCGACGACGACGTGCACGTTGGTGCCTCCCATGCCCAGCGAGTTGAGCCCGGCGATCCGGGGCCGGCCGCCGTCGGTGGTCCACGGCGCGAGTTCGGCGGCCACCCGGAACGGGCTGTGCGCGAAGTCGATCTCCGGGTTCGGCGCGGTGTAGTGCAGCGTCGGCGGGATCAGGCCCTCGCGGACCACCAGCGACGCCTTGATCAGCCCCGCCGTGCCCGCGGCGCGGTCGAGGTGCCCGACGTTCGGCTTCACCGACCCCAGCGCGCAGTACTGCTTCTCGGCGGTGTCCCCGAACGCGCGGGTGAGCGCGGCGACCTCGATCGGGTCGCCCAGCTCGGTCGCGGTGCCGTGGGCCTCGACGTACCCGACGTCCTCGGCCGCGACCCGCGCGTCGGCCATGGCGTCCGCGATCACCCGCGACTGCCCGCCGACGCTCGGCGCGGTGTAGCCGACCTTGAGGGCGCCGTCGTTGTTCATCGCCGAGCCGCGGATCACCGACCAGATGTGGTCGCCGTCGCGCAGGGCCGCGCCGAGCTTCTTGAGCACGACGACGGTGGCGCCGTCGCCGAACATGCTGCCGTGCGCCTGGGCGTCGAAGGTCCGCACGTGCCCGTCCGGCGACTCCTGGCCGCCGGGGGAGTGCAGGTGCCCGATCCGGTCCGGGACGCGGACCGAAACCCCGCCGGCCAGCGCCATCTCGCAGTCGCCCGCCCGCAGGCTGCGCATCGCCGTGTGCACCGCGACCAGCGACGTCGAGCAGAACGTCTGCACCGCCATGCTCGGGCCGCGCAGGTCGAACAGGTAGGACACGGTGGTGGTGAGCGCGTCCTTGTCGTTGCCCATGACCAGCTCGTAGATGCTGGCGTCGGCGTCGGAGGTGAACTGCCCGGCGATGCCCAGCAGGTACGTCGAGAGGTTGCAGCCGCCGAACACGCCGACCCGGCCGCGTTCGCCGGGCTTCGCGTACCCGGCCCCCTCCAGGGCTTCCCAGCAGACCTCCAGGAACAGCCGCTGCTGCGGGTCGGTCAGCGCCGCCATCCGCGGGCTGAGGCCGAAGAAGGCGGCGTCGAACCCGGTGACGTCGTCGAGCACCGGCCGCGCCGGCACGTACGCCGGGTCGCGGACCTGCGCCGGGTCGACCCCGGCGGCGATGAGCTCGTCGGGGCTGAAGAAGGTGATCGACTCGACGCCGTCGCAGAGGTTGCGCCAGAACTCGTCGACCGTGCCCGCGCCGGGGAACCGGCCGGCCATGCCGACGATGGCGATGTGCCGGTCGAGCTCGTCGTCGTCCGGGTCCGCCACGACGACCGGTGCGGCCGGAGCCACGGCTTTCGCGGGGGCCTGCTCGTCGAGGGTGGCGGCGAGCGCCTGCACGGTCGGCAGCTCGAACAGCGTGACCGTCGGGATGGCGACCCCGAAGCGCTCCTTGACCAGCGCGAGCATCTGCAGGGCGAGCAGCGAGTTGCCGTTGAGGTCGAAGAAGTTGTCCCGGGTGCCGACCGGCTCGACGCCCAGCACGGACGACCAGACCTCGGCGAGGCCGCGTTCGGTCGCCGTCATCGGCGGGGTGTAGGGCTGCGGCAGCTCGGGCCGCGGGAAGCGGTCGGCCGTCGTCGGCGCGACCGTCCGGGCGCCGGGAAGCCGTTCGCCGAGCCCGCCGGCGGCGACGATCACGGCCGGGCCGGCGTGGGCGGTGAGGTGGTCGAAGGCCGTCAGGGCCTGCGCGCGGGTCATGGCGTGCCGGGCCATGGACGCGCCGAGCCGGCCGTCGAGGCGTTCCAGCGTGCCCGGCCAGGTGTCCCAGGCGGCGGCGACCCAGCCGGGACGGCCGTGGGCCTCGGCGAGCAGGGCGGCGTTGGCGGCGGCGTAGCTGCCGAACGTGACCCCGCCGAGCAGGGCCGAGGTGGACGAGAACAGCAGTGTCCACTCCGGACGGTCGACGGTCGGCAGCTCGTCGAGGGCCACGGCCAGCACCCGGGCGCCGCCGACCTTGGCGGCGAAGTGCCGGGCGATCCCCGCCGTGTCCAGTTCGGACAGCGGCCGGAACCCCGCCGGGTCGGAGTCGGCGGCAGCGTGGACGATGCCGTCGAAGCGGTGCTCCGCGAGCAGGGCCCGCACCGCGGCCGGGTCGCCGACGTCCACGCGAGGGGCGTGCACGTCGGCGCCCAGCGCGCGCAGCCGGGCCACGGCCGCGTCGCTGCCCCCGCTGCGGCTGGCCAGGACCAGCCGGCGCGCGCCTCGGGTGACCAGGTGCTCGGCCACGGTGAGCCCGACGCCGCCGAGGCCGCCGGTGATGAGGTAGCTGCCGCCGGCCCGGATCGCCGGGGCGCCCGCGGGTTCGGCGGGGCGGTGGTCGGGGACGAGCCGCTGGTCGCCGCGGTAGGCCACGAGCGGCGTACCGGCGGAGCGCACCTCCGCGGCCAGGACGGCCGCGGCTTCGGCGGGGCCGTGGGCTGCGTCGAGGTCGACGGTCCCCGCGTCGAGGTTCAGGTACTCCTGGTTCGCGACCACCGGCAGCACGGCCACGGCCGCTTGCGCCGGGCGCACCCGGCCGGGTCCGGCCGCCTGCCCGGTGCGGGTGGCGACCACCACCCGCACCGCCCGTGACCCGTCGCCCGCCGCGGCGGCGAGGGTGCGCGACACCGTGTGCACCGCGGCCACGTCGTCGTCGAGGTCGAGCACCGACAGGTCGACGATGGTGTCGGCCTCGGCCGGGTCGGCCAGGTCACCGAGGAGCGCGGCGAGCGCCGCGGCGACCCCGCCGCCGTCCGGCAGGATCGCCACCCGGCCCGTCGTCCCGGCCGCGGGCGCCGGCTCGGGTCGCCACGACGGCGTCAGCAGCCGGACGTGCTCGTCGGGTTCGGCCGCGAGCCGCGGGACCTCCGGGGTGGCGGTGCCGGGCGCGTCGATCCAGTAGCGCTCGCGCTGGAACGGGTAGCCGGGCAGGCCGACCCGCCGGGCCCCGCGGCCACCGCGGACGCCGGTCCAGTCGAGGTCGACGCCGGCCAGCCACAGCCGTCCGGCCGCCTCGGCCAGCGCCGTGGACGCCGGCACCGGGTCGTCGGCGCCGGGCAGCGTCGGGACGACCGAGGCCCAGCGCTTCGGCGGGCACGCCCGGTGCCCGCGGACCATCGCGCCGAGCGAGCGGCCCGGGCCGAGCTCCAGCAGCACGGTGTCCTCGTCGGCCAGCAGGGTGGCCAGCGCGTCGTCGAACCGGACGGGAGCGCACATGTGCTCGGCCCAGTAGGCCGGATCGGGCGCCGCGGTGACCAGCTCGCCGGTCACGTTGGAGACGTAGGGGATCGCGGGCGCGTTCAGCGTGACGTTCGCGGCGACCCACGCGGTCAGCTCGTCGCGCAGGCCGGCGAGCTGCCGGGAGTGGAAGGCGTGCGTGGTGGCCAGGGGCCGGCACGGCACGTCACCCAGCGACGCCCGGAAGGCGGCGATGGCCTCCGGCGTACCGGACACGACGGTCAGCTGCGGCCCGTTCAGCGCCGCGATGTCGAGGTCCGTGCCCGCGATGCGGGCGCGCACGTCGTCGGCGGGCAGCGGCACGGCCGCCATCGCCCCGCCCGGCAGCGCGGCGATCAGCTTCGCCCGGTGCGCCACGAGCTTCAGCGCGTCCTCGAGCGAGAGCACCCCGGCCAGGCAGGCGGCCACGTACTCGCCGAGGCTGTAGCCGACGAGAACGCTCGGCTCGACGCCCCACGAGCGCACGAGCTGCGCCAGCGCGTATTCGACGGCGAACAGCGCGGGGTGCAGCACGTCGGTGCGGTCGCCCGCGCGGTCCGTGCCGCCGGCGCGGCCCAGCAGCGCGGCCAGGCCGCCCGAGGTCTCGCGCTCGCCGAGCATCCCGGCCAGGACGTCGGTGTCCAGCAGCGCGCGGCAGCGGTCCAGCTCCGCCCGGAACACCGGCGCCGTCCGGTACAGCTCGGCGGCCAGGCCCGGGTACTGCTCGCCGGTGCCCGCGATGAGGAACCCGACGCGGCGGCCGGTGCCGGCGTCGCTCGACGCCGACACGGCTCCTTCGCGGAGCGACCGCGCCGCCTCCGACGCCGAGCCGGCGACCAGCACCCGCCGGTGCCCGAACGTCGTCCGTCCACTTTGGAGCGTGTGGGCGACGTCGGCGAGCGCGTCGCCGGAGTTTTCGAGGTGGGCGGCCAGGTTCGCGGTGGCCGCGTCGGCGGCGGCAGCCGAGCGGGCTGACCACACGAGCAGCTCCGGCCCGGCTTCCTCGGTGGGAACGGGCAGCGGCGCCTCTTCCAGCACGACGTGGGCGTTCGTGCCGCCGATGCCGAACGCGCTGACGCCGGCGCGGCGCGGGGTACCGGTGCGCGGCCACGGCGTGCGCTCGGTGACCACGGTCAGCTCGGCGCCGCCCGCGGTGAGCTGCGGGTTCGGGGTGCCGAGGTTGCGCGTCGGCGGGATCTCTTCGTGGTGCAGGGAAAGGGCGGCCTTGATCAGGTTCGTCACGCCGGCGGCGCGGTCGAGGTGCCCGACGTTGGTCTTCACCGAGCCGATCCGCACCGACCGGCCCGCGAAGACCTGCTGCAGCGCGGCGATTTCGGCGGCGTCGCCGAGCGCGGTGCCGGTGCCGTGCGCCTCGACGTACCCGATGTCCGCGGGCTCCAGCCCGGCCGCGGCCAGCGCCTCGGCGATCACCGTGGCCTGGCCTTCGACGCCGGGTGCGGTGAAGCCGACCTTCCGGCCGGCGTCGTTGTTGACCGCCCAGCCGCGCAGCACCGCGTACACCCGGTCGCCGTCGGCGAGCGCGTCTTCCAGGCGGCGCAGCGCGACCACGCCGACGCCGCCGCCGAGCGGGGCGCCCAGGCCCGCGGCGTCGAACGCGCGGCACTCGCCGTCCGGCGGCGCGATGCCGCCCTGCTGGTAGAGGTAGCCGACGCGGTGCGGGACACCGATCGACACGCCACCGGCCAGTGCGACGTCGCATTCGAAGTTCGCCAGGCTGCTCGCCGCCACGCACACCGCGACCAGCGACGTCGAGCAGGCGCTCTGGATGCTGAACGCGGGCCCGGACAGGCCGAGGGTGTGCGAGACCCGGGTGGCCAGGGTGTCCTTGTCGTTGCCGAGGGCGATGGCGATCTCGCCCATCTCGCCGGCCGCGTTGGCCGGGGTGAGGTTGTGGGTCAGGTAGGTGCTCCACGCGCAGCCGGCGAACACGCCGATCGCGCCGTCGAACCGCGCCGGGTCGCAGGCCGCGTCCTCCAGCGCGTGCTGGCTGTGCTCCAGGAACAGCCGGTGCTGCGGGTCGAGGATCTGGGCTTCCTTCGGGTTGATGCCGAAGAACCCCGCGTCGAAGTCCTCGACCCCGCGCACGACGGCGCCCGCCTTGACGTAGGCCGGGTCGCCGAGCCGGTCGGCGGGAACGCCCGCGGCCAGGAGCTCTTCGTCGGTGAAGCGGGTGATGCCGGAGCGCCCGGCGCGGACGGTCTCCCACAGCGCGCCGACGTCGTCGGCGCCCGGGAAGCGGCCGGCCATGCCGACCACGGCGATGTCCGTGGGGGAGATGCTGCTGTCGGTCACGGTGTCCCTCATTTCCGGGTGCCGGCCAGGCGGCGGCGCTGGCCCCGCGCGGATCCGGTGGTGGCCGCCCGCGGGGCGGGAGCGTCGGTGTCGGTCAGGGCGGCGGCGAAGGCGGCCACGGTGGGGTGGCCGAAGAGGACGGCGGGCGCGATCTTGCGGCCGAGGCGCTTCTCCAGCGCCGCCACCATGGCCATGCCGACCAGCGAGTTGCCGCCGAGGTCGAAGAACGGGTCGTGCACGCCGACCGCGTCGATGCCGAGGAACTCGCCCCAGACGCCGGCGATGTCGGTCTCGAGCTCGCCGCGCGGGGCGGCGTACTCGGTCCGCAGCGGCGGCCGCGGGTAGCGCGATTTCGGCGCCGGCGCGGCTTCGAGCAGCTCGCCGAGGTCGTTGAGCGCAGCGAGCTCGCGGCGGGCCGTCGGCAGGTCCTGGCGCAGGGCCACGACCGTGCCGCGGACGCCGTTGCCGGCCAGGGTGTCGAGGAGCGCGCAGCCGGCTTCGGCGGTGAAGCCGTAGCGGCGGCGGTAGGCGAGGCGCGCCTCACCGGTGGCCTCGTCGGCCCAGGAGTCGTGCTGCCAGTGTCCCCACGCGACGGTGACCACCTGGGTGTCCGCCGTGGACAGTGCGGCGCCGTGGGCGTCGAGGACGCTGTTGGCCGCGCAGTAGTCGGCTTCGCCGAGGCCACCGACGACCGTGACGATCGAGGAGAACAGGACCAGCCGCCGCGGCCGGGCGGCCAGGAGCGGGCGGACCGCGTGGACCTTCGGGGCGAGCGTGCGGTGCATGTCCTCGGCGGTGCGGCGCTGGGCGAGCCCGCCGCCCGGCAGGCCGGCGGCGTGCACGATCGAGTCGAATTCGCCGAACTTCGCCTTGGCTTCGGCCAGGGCGGTGCTCAGCTGCTCCGGGTCGCCGGCGTCGGCTTTGAGCACCAGGACTTCGGCTGGTCGCAGCTGCGCGAGGTCGGTTGCGTCGGCCTCGCCGGTGCGGCTGATCAGGGCGAGCCGGCGGGCGCCGTGGCGGGCGAGGTGCCGGGCCACGATCATGCCGAGGCCGCGGGTGCCGCCGGTGACCACGTGCGTGCCGCCCCAGTCCGGGGTGACGTCGTCGAGGGTGAGCTCGGTGTACTCCTGCAGCCGGCGGCGGCCGCCGCGCCAGCCCGCGAGCACCGGTTCCGTGGCGGCGTCGCCGGTCCACGGCCGGGCCAGCTCCTCGAGCAGGTGCGTGGCCGGTGCGCCGGGTTCGAGGTCGACGCCGCGCCACCGCAGGCCCGGGTACTCGGCGCGGACGCCGCGGCCGAGGCCGTGCACGCCGGCGGCGTCGGGGTCGGTGAGGTCGCCGCCGGTGATCTCGGCGGCGCCGGTGGTGACGGTGAGCAGCCGGACGTCGTGGCCGTCGAGGGCCTGGACGGTCCGGAGGAGGGCGTCGAACCCGCCGTCGTGGACCACGTGCAGCGGCTGGGGCAGCGTCTCCGGGTCGGTGCCGACGGTCATCCCCGCCTGCGCGGCCAGCTCGGCGAGCTCGGCGTTCGTCGTGATCAGCGAGCCCTGCGGGGTCGTCGTGGGGTGGGTGGGGTCGAGGCGCCACACCGGGGTGTAGAGGCGGCCCGCGTCGGCCACCGGCTCGGCCTGGGTGCGGGTGGCCTGGGGCCAGAACTTCGTGCGCTGGAAGGGGTAGCCGGGCAGGGACACGGTCCGGCCGCCGTTGGGCCCGGGCGTGATGGCGACGCCGAGTTCCCACAGGCGGGCGAGGGTTTCCAGCAGCGCGGTGCCTTCGGCCGGGCGGTTCTCGACGGGCCAGGGCGCGGGCAGGGTGCCGAGCACGGCGGGCCGGGCGTCGGGGAGGTTCTGGCGGACCAGGCCACCGAGCGTCTGGCCCGGACCGAGCTCGACGTAGGCGTCGACGTCCTGGCCGGCGCAGTGCCGGACGCCGTCGGCGAACCGGACGGGCCGGCACAGGTGACCGGCCCAGTACTGCGGGTCGATCGCCTCGGCGTCGGTGAGGACGGTCCCGGTCGCGTTCGAGACGACGGGGATCCGCGGCGCCTGCCGGGGGACGGCGGCGACCAGCTCGGCGAGTTCGGCGCGGGCGGGTTCGAGCAGGCTGGAGTGGAACGGGTGGGCCGAACGCAGGGTCCGCGCGGCGAGCCCGGCCGCTTTGAGCTGCGCGGCCGCGGTTTCGACGGCTTCGGGCGATCCACTGAGGACGGTCATCTGCGGGCCGTTGAGCGCGGCGACGTCGACCTTCGTGTCGCGGACGGCTTCGGCGACCTGGTCGGCAGCGGCGGCGACGGCGAGCATCCGCCCGGCCGGCGCGCGCCCGATCAGCCGGGCCCGCCCGGTGACGACGTGGAGGGCGTCGGCGAGGGTGAAGACCCCGGCGAGGCAGGCGGCGACGTACTCGCCGAGGCTGTAGCCGACGAGCAGGCCGGGCGTGACCCCGCGGTCGGCGAGCAGCCGGGCGAGGGCGTACTCGACGGTGAAGAGGAGCGGGTGGGCGACCTCGGCGCGGTCGAGGAGTTCGTCTTCCTGGGCCGCGCCGAAGAACGACGCCTCGATCGTCCGCGGCTCCGCGAAGAAGGCGGCTTTCAGGTCGACCCCGCACCGGTCGGCGGCGATGGTGCAGCAGTCGTCGACGGCGCGGGCGAAGACGGGCTCGTCGCGGTAGAGCTGCGTGGCCATGCCGCGGTACTGGTCCCCGACACCGGGGAGCAGGAAGGCGACCTTCGGAGTACCGGGCTTGCGGTGCACGCCAGGGCCCTGCGCGGCGGCGGCCAGCTGCCGCGCGGCGTCTTCGACGCTGGTGGCGACGACGGCCCGGCGGTGGTCGAGGTGGGCCCGCCCTTCGCGAAGGGTGTGCGCGAGATCGGCCAGGGTCACGGTCGCGCTCTCGCCGAGCCTTGTGAGCTGCGCGCTCAGCGCGCCTTCCGACGCGGCCGAAACCGGGACCAGCTCGGCGACCGGTCGTGAGTGGTGAGGAGGGTTAGAACCCTCCTCACC
>NZ_JBEXKX010000068.1:13413-37003 GCF_040609695.1 Amycolatopsis sp. NPDC004625 | reverse complement strand
GTGCCGCCGGTCTGCCGCAGCGTCTCGTCGAGGCGGCGCTGGGCGTCGAGGCGCTCGGCGTCGAGCTTCGAGTAGAGGGTGGTGACGTACGCCTGGTCCTTGCACAGGACCGTGCGCTGGGCCTGGTCGTTCAGCTTGAGGTGCACCCAGTCGACCGTGAAGTCGCGGCCCGCGGCCTGGGCGGCGGCGATGAAGTCGCCGCGCAGCTTCGCCCGGGTCGTCTGGGGCGGGGTGTCCTTGGCCGCCTCGATCTCGCCGTCGTCGGTGACCCGGCGGACCAGGCCCTTGCGCTGCAGCAGGTCGAAGATGCCCCGGCCGCGGCGGATGTCGTGGTAGGCCAGGTCGAGCTGGGCGATGCGCGGGCTGGACAGGTCCAGGTCGTGCTTGTGCCGGTAGCGCTCGACCAGCCGGTGCTTGATCGCCCAGTCGATCTCGGTGTCGATCTTGCCGAAGTCCTGCTGCTCGACCGCGTCCAGGGCCCGGCCCCACAGCTCGACGACGCGCTCGTTCGCCGCCGTCGACCCGTTGTCCTTGATGTGCTGGACCGCGCGGGCGTGGTACTCGCGCTGGATGTCCAGGGCCGACGCCTCGCGCCCGCCGGCGAGGCGCACCTGGCGGCGGCCGGTGAGGTCGTGGCTGATCTCGCGGATCGCCCGGATCGGGTTGTCCAGGGTGAAGTCGCGGAACTGGACGCCGGCCTCGATCATCTCGAGCACCAGGTTCGCCGAGCCGACCTTGAGCATGGTCGTCGGCTCGGCCATGTTCGAGTCGCCCACGATGACGTGCAGCCGCCGGTAGCGCTCGGCGTCGGCGTGCGGCTCGTCACGCGTGTTGATGATGGGCCGCGAGCGCGTGGTGGCGCTCGAGACGCCTTCCCAGATGTGCTCGGCACGCTGGGAGAGGCAGTAGACCGCGCCGCGCGGGGTCTGGAGCACCTTGCCGGCGCCGCAGATGAGCTGGCGGGTGACCAGGAACGGGAGCAGCACGTCCGCGATCCGGGAGAACTCACCCGCGCGGGTCACCAGGTAGTTCTCGTGGCAGCCGTACGAGTTGCCCGCCGAGTCGGTGTTGTTCTTGAACAGGAAGATGTCGCCGCCGATGCCTTCGTCGGCGAGCCGGCGCTCGGCGTCGACCAGCAGGTCCTCGAGGATCCGCTCGCCGGCCTTGTCGTGCGTGACGAGCTGGACCAGGTCGTCGCACTCGGCCGTCGCGTACTCGGGGTGCGAGCCGACGTCCAGGTAGAGCCGGGAGCCGTTCGACAGGAAGACGTTCGATGAGCGTCCCCAGGACACGACCCGCCGGAAGAGGTAGCGAGCCACCTCGTCGGGCGAGAGCCTGCGCTGTCCGTGGAAGGTGCACGTGACCCCGAACTCGGTCTCGATGCCAAAGATCCGCCGCTGCATCCCACCAGAGTAGGCGCTGCACCCCCTTCGACGGTGCGCCGTTCGGGCGTCGACACGCCCCCAGTAGGCCACAGACGGTGAAATCTCCCCGAATCAGGCACGATTGGAGCACAGCTCTTGACGACACTCGGAAGGCGGACTCCTTGTCACATCAGCTCATCCGGGCCTTCCGGCAGGTCGGCCGGACCGATCGCGCGCTGATGCGCCGCAGTGCGGCCCTGCCCGCCACGAAAGCCGACGACGCGCTGATGACCCTCTCCAGATCGGCGAACAAGTCCCGGCTCTGGTGGGGCGTCGCGGTACTGCTGGCCACCCGGCCGGGCGAGACACGCCGGGCCGCGCTGCGCGGCGTGGTCGCGATCGCCGGGGCCAGCGCGGCGGCGAACCTCATCGGCAAGCCCCTGTTCCCCCGCCGCCGGCCGGCCGAGGAGGAGACGCCGATGCACCGCCGCCTGCGGAAACGGCCCACGTCCTCGTCGTTCCCGTCCGGGCACTCGGCGTCCGCGGCCGCCTTCGCCACGGCGGTGGCGATGGAGTCGCCGCGGGCCGGGCTGGCGGTCGCCCCGCTGGCGCTGGCCGTCGCCTACTCGCGGGTCCACACGGGTGTCCACTGGCCCTCCGACGTGGGCGTCGGCCTGGGCATCGGCGTCGGCGTGGGCCTGGCCACCCGGCACTGGTGGCCGCTGCACGACGACGTCCCGGGCCGCACCGCCCACGACGCCGACGCGCCCGAGATGGTCGATGGCGAGGACATGCTCGCGGTCGTCAACCCGAACTCCGGGGTGGCAGGCCAGGACCCGACCGAAGACGTCAAGTTCGCCTGGCCCGCGGCCACGGTGCTCTACCCGGACCCCGAGCAGGACCTGCGCGCCCAGCTCGAGGCCGAAATCGACGCCCGCGGCACGGTCCGCGCACTCGGTGTCGCGGGCGGGGACGGCACCGTCGCCGCGGTGGCCTCCGTCGCCGCCGAACGCGACCTGCCGCTCGCCCTGGTCCCGGCCGGGACGCTCAACCACTTCGCCCGTGACGTCGGGATCAACTCCATGCCCGATGCCGACGCGGCGACCGAGACCGGCAACGCCGTCTGCGTCGACCTGGGCGAAGTCGAGATCGACGGCGCCGGCGAGGAGGCTCACCGGTGGTTCGTCAACACCGCCAGCCTCGGCGGTTACCCGGAGATGGTCCGGCTGCGCGAGAAGCTGCAGGAAAAGCACCCCAAGTGGCCCTCGGCCGCGATCGCGCTGGCCAGGACGCTGCGGCACGCAAAGCCGCTGACCGTCCGGCTCAACGGCAAGAAGACACAGGTCTGGCTGCTGTTCGTGGGCAACGGCACGTACGCGCCCAAGGGCTTCGCCCCCAGCCGGCGCCCGGCGCTCGACACCGGCCTGCTCGACATCCGCTACCTGCGCGCCGACCTGCCCTACTCCCGCGCCCGGTTCCTGCTGGCGATGATCACCCGCAGCCTCGCGGCCAGCCACGTCTACCAGGAGCTCGACCTGCCCGAGCTGGAGGTCGAGCTGCTCGACGGCAACCGCCGCGTCGCCACCGACGGCGAGGTCGGCCCGCTCGGCAACCGCTTCCGCTTCCGGTCCCGCCCCCGGGCCTTGATGCTTTACCGGCCCTGAGGTTGCTTTACCTTCTCTCAACGAACCCACAGGCGGTTTTCGCTAACTTCGCGACCGAGTTGCGGGCAACCCTGCCCGCGGCCGGGACGGGCGGGGTGGCATGGACGGGTACGGCCTGGCGAGCGTCATCCACCGGGCCGGGACGGACCCGGTGCTGCCGGGGAACATCACCGCGCGCGCCCGGGACCTCGGCCCGCTCGAGTCGCCGCTGATCTGGCTCGGGCTGGCCTCGGCCGCGGTCGCGGTCCTCGCCGTCGTGGTCGCGCTCTGGTACCGGCGGCGGGTGCGGCGCTGGGGGTTCACCGCTTTCGGCGTCCTGCTGCTGCTGGCCGCGGTCACCGCGGTCAACAGCTACGTCGGGTACGTCCGCACCAGCGACGACCTCGCCCGGCTGCTGCAGCGCGGGCCGGGGGTGGTCAACGTCGCCGGGCACCTGCTCGACGACGGCAAGGAGGCGCCGGAACCGTCCTCGGACACCTCCTCGCCGGCGCCGCGGCCCGGCAAGGGTGCGGGGACGGCCGCGGCCGGGCAGCGCATCGACGTGGTCAACCTGCCCGATCCCGCGCACGGCGTGCCCTCGGGCAGCAACTACGTCATCCTGCCGCCGGGGTACGACAGTGACTCCGGGCGCCGTTATCCGGTCGTCTACCTCATCCACGGGTACCCCTTCGGCGGTCCTCGTGACTGGCTGACCTCGGGTGACGCTCCCGGGACCCTCTCGGCGTTGCAGCAGGCCAACGTCATCGCGCCGATGATCGTCGTCAGCGTCGACCTGACCGCCGGGAACCCGAGCACCGACTGGGAGTGCCTCGACGTCCCCGGCGGCCCGCAGCTGGAGACCTACCTCGCGAAGACCGTCGTTCCGGCCGTCGACCGGCGCTACCGCACCTACGCCGACCGCACCCATCGCGCGTTGGGCGGGATGTCCGGCGGGGGGTTCGGGGCGCTCAACATCGGGCTGCACCACGTCGACGAGTTCGCCACGCTGGTGATCGCCCTGCCCTACGACGATCTCAACGACTCGATCGGCATCCTCGGCGGCAACCAGGCCGCCATCGCCGCCAACACCCCCCGGCGGTACCTGCCGACGATGAAGTTCAGCGCGCCGATTTCGGTGATGCTGGCGGTCGGCACGGGGGCGCCCACCGACGTGACGACGGCGCGCCGGATCGCCGCCGCGCTGCAGGCCCGGGGGCAGGATGCGGTGGTGCACGCCGAGCGGGGGTTCAACCACACCTGGCACACCGCCCGGGCCACGTTGCCGTATCTGCTGGCTTTCGCCGACCAGGAGTTCCGGGCGTCTCCGGCGGCTTCGTGAAAGCCGGTTGCCGGGCGCGGGATCGTTGAGCATGGACCTCGCGACGCACTACGGGACCGGGCCGGCCGAGCACGACCGGCTCTCCCGCACCCCGCACGGCCGGCTGGAGTACCTGCGCACCCGGGCCTTGCTCCGCCGTTCCCTGCCCGGCCGCGCCCGTGTCCTCGACGTCGGAGGTGGTACGGGCGTCCACGCGGCCTGGCTGGCGGCCGACGGCCACACCGTCCACCTGGTCGACGTCGTTCCGGACCACGTCGCCCAGGCCGCGATGCTGCCCGGGGTGACGGCCGAGGTCGGCGACGCCCGCCGGCTCAGCGCTCCGGACGCCTCCTTCGACGCCGTCCTGCTTCTCGGGCCGCTTTACCACCTCGTCGAGCCCGCTGATCGGGCTCGCGCGCTGGGGGAAGCCCGGCGGGTGCTACGGCCCGGTGGGCTGCTCGCGGCCGCGGGGATCAGCCGGTACCTCTCGCTGCTGGAGACCTCCGCCGCGGGGACGCTCACCGAGGACCGGGTGGATGCGGTCCGGGCGGTTGTGGAGACCGGTGCCTATGACGGGCACGTCGGGTTCGTTCCTTCGCACTGGCACACCGCTCGTGAGCTTGGTGATGAGGTCTCGGCTGCGGGGTTTCTCGAGGTGCGGGTTCACGGTGTCGAGGGGCCTGCGTGGGCTGCGCTTGATACTGCTGGTCTTGAGCGGTTCGACGGGCTTGTTGCCGGGGCGCTGCGGGCTGCGGAGATTGCTGATGGGGATGGGCGGCTTGTTGACTTCAGCGCTCATCTGCTGGGTGTTGCGCTGCGGGGGTTTAGCCCTGCCGCGGTTTAGCCCTGCCGCAGTTAGCGCTGCCGCAGTCAGCGCTGCCGTAGCTTCCCCCCGCCGACCCGAACGCCGGATTGTTCAACGGCCGACAGGCCGTGTCAAGGCGGGAAAGCGTGCCTTGACACGGCCTGTCGGCCGCTGATGCGGCTGCGTATCGGGTTGGCAGGGGGGTGTGGTCGGCTGCCTGGACCCCTTGCGGGGGCCGCCGCCCGGACCGCTACGCGCCGAAACTGTCGGTGACCCCCGGTAAGCTGGCAACTGGGGGGCGGAGGCCCGCCCTTGCCCGCCTCACTCGCCTTTCGAGCGTGGTTCCCGGCTCGGCTTACTTGACTTACTCGCTTTCCGGTTTGCCCTCTGGCTCCTCGCCCTGGGGGTCCGGGACCGGCAGGAGCGTGTCCAGGGCTGCCCCTGTCAGCCTGCGGAACGAGCGCCTGGGGCGGTCGCGGTCCAGGACCGCCACCTCCAGTTTGATCGGGTCCGCGTCGCCGTTTCCGTTGCTTGCCGTGTTCGATGATGAGGTTGATGAAGCCGATGATGTGGTCGTCGGGGCCGGCTGGCTCGGGGTCCGCAAGGCCGCCACCGCCACGCCCAAGGCCGCCTGCAGGTCCAGGCCGTCCTCGAACGTTTCCTTCAGCTTCGTCGAGATCTTGTCCGTCTGGCCGCCCATCACCACGTACTGCGGCTCGTCGAAGATCGAACCGTCGTACGTCAGGCGGTACAGCTGGTCCTCTGCCGCGCTCGCGCCGACCTCCGCCACGCAGATCTCCACCTCGAACGGCTTCAGCTGCTCGGTGAAGATGCTGCCCAGCGTCGCCGCGTAGGCGTTCGCCAAGGCCCGGGCGCTCACGTCGCGGCGGTCGTACTGGTAGCCCTTCAGGTCCGCGTGGCGGATTCCCGCCACGCGCAGGTTCTCGAACTCGCTGTAGCGCCCGACCGCTGCGAAGCCGATGCGGTCGTAGATCTCCGAGACCTTGTGCAGGGTCGCCGACGGGTTCTCCGCCACGAACAGCACGCCGCCCGCGTACTTCAGCACCACCACGCTCCGGCCGCGCGCGATGCCCTTGCGCGCCAGCTCGGAACGCTCCCGCATCAGCTGCTCGGGAGAGGCATACAACGGCATCGTCACGGTGTGTGCTCCAGGTCTTCCGGTGTTTCAGCGTTCACTGGGTTCAAGTCCGCGGTCAGGACAGCCGGCGCTGGTGGCGCTCGGTGCGGCCCGCCACCACGGCTTCCGCCACCGCCGCCGCTTCGGCCGTCGGCAGCTGCAGGGCGCCCTGCTCCGCGGTGATCGTCACGACCGTCGGGAAGATGCGCCGCACCAGGTCCGGGCCGCCCGATGCCGTGTCGTCGTCCGCCGCGTCGTACAGGGCCTCCACCGCCGCGCGCACCGCGCCCTCGACGTCCGCGTCCGGGTCGTGCAGCTTCTTCATCGCCGATTTCGCGAACAGCGAACCCGAGCCGATCGACGCGTAGCCGCCGTTCTCCTCGTAGCGGCCGCCCGCGGCGTCGTACGACACGATCCGGCCGGCGTGCTTCGCGTCCTCGGCCTCCAGGTCGTACCCCACGAACAACGGGATCGCCGCCAGCCCGGCCATCGCCATCTCGAGGTTCGCCTTGACCATCCCGGCCAGCTTGTTCGTCTTGCCGTCCAGCGACAGCGAAACGCCCTCGATCTTCTCGTAGTGCGCCAGCTCCACCGCGTACAGCCGCACCATCTCCACGGCCAGCCCCGCCGTGCCCGCGATGCCCACCGCCGAATACTCGTCGGTGACGTGCACCTTCTCCATGTCGCGGCTCGCGATCAGGTTGCCCGACGTCGCCCGCCGGTCACCCGCGATCAGGACCCCGCCCGCGAACGTGCACGCGACGATCGTCGTGCCGTGCGGCACGCCCAGCTCCGCCGCACCGGCCGCCACCCGGCGCTGGGGCAGCAGCTCCGGCGCCTGCTCCCGCAGGAAGTCCGAAAACGACGACGTCGCCGACGAAAAGTACGCCCCGGGCAGCGCAGGACCCGAGATGCCCCTGGTGTTGTCCATACGTGCTCAAAAATCCCATCTGTGCGGGCCGGAGCCCCGCGCGCGCAGGACGCCACGCGGAACCCCGGCCGCCGGCTGAACGGTCGGCAAGGGCGGAAAGCCCCGAGCGGCTACTCGCCGCCCTTCTGCACGTAGGCCCGGACGAAGTCCTCGGCGTTCTCTTCGAGCACGTCGTCGATCTCGTCGAGGATCGTGTCGACGTCCTCGCCGAGCTTCTCGCGCCGCTCCTGACCCGCCGCGCCGGTGTCCTCGAACTCCTCGTCGGAGTCACCACCGCCGTGCTTTTCGATCTTTTCCTGGGCCATCTCGCCTCCCGGTGTGGCTGATGTTTCCTAGCCTACCCAGCGCCCCCGACATTCGGGGTCACGCCGCGATCGCTGGTGCGTCCCGCCTAGTCCGAACCGGTGAGCGCCTCCACGAGCTCCTCCGCCGTCGCCGCGTTGTCCAGCAGCTTGCCGACGTGCGCCTTCGTCCCCCGCAGCGGCTCCAGGGTCGGGATCCGCACGAGCGACTCCTTGCCCACGTCGAAGATGACCGAATCCCACGACGCCGCCGCGATCGAGGTCGCGTACTTCTCCAGCGCCCGGCCCCGGAAGTAGGCCCGCGTGTCCGACGGGGGCGTCGTCACCGCGGCCAGCACCTCCTCCTCCGACACCAGCCGCTTCATCGACCCGCGCGTCACCAGCCGGTTGTACAGGCCCTTCGCCAGCCGGACGTCCGAATACTGCAGGTCCACCAGCCGCAGCCGGGGCGCGCCCCAGGCCAGGCTGTCGCGCTGGCGGTAGCCCTCCAGCAGGCGCAGCTTCGCCGGCCAGTCCAGCCGGTCCGCGCACTCCTGCGGGTCCCGCGCCAGCGCGTCCAGGACCTCGCCCCAGACCCGCAGGACCTCCTTCGACGCCTGGTCCGCGCCGGTGCGCTCCAGGTTCTGCGAAGCGATCTCGTGGTAGGCGAACTGCAGGTCCAGCCCGGTGTACTTCTTGCCGTTCGCCAGCGCCACCTGCACCTTCAGCGTCGGGTCGTGGCTGATCTGGTGCACCGCCTTGACCGGCTCGTCCAGCTTCAGGTCGTCGAACCGGATCCCGGCCTCGATCAGGTCCAGCACCAGCGCCGTCGTCCCGACCTTGAGGTACGTCGAGTACTCCGACATGTTCGCGTCGCCGATGATGACGTGCAGCCGCCGGTACTTGTCCGCGTCCGCGTGCGGCTCGTCGCGGGTGTTGATGATCCCGCGCTTGAGCGTGGTCTCCAGGCCGACCTCGACCTCGATGTAGTCCGCACGCTGGGAGAGCTGGAACCCGGCCTCTTCACTCTGCTGGCCGATCCCGACCCGGCCCGAGCCGGTCACCACCTGCCGCGACACGAAGAACGGCGTCAGCCCCGCGATCACCGACGTGAACGGCGTCGACCGCGCCATCAGGTAGTTCTCGTGCGTGCCGTAGCTCGCGCCCTTGCCGTCGACGTTGTTCTTGTACAGCTGCAGCTGGGGCTGTCCGGGCACCGAGGCGGCCTTCATCGCGGCCTCCTCCATCACCCGCTCGCCCGCCTTGTCCCAGATGACCGCGTCGCGCGCGTTCGTCACCTCGGGCGCCGAGTACTCCGGGTGCGCGTGGTCGACGTACAACCGCGCCCCGTTGGTCAGGATGACGTTCGCCGCGCCCAGGTCTTCGACGTCCGGGTCGTGGCCCGGGCCGCCCGGGCCGGTCAGGTCGAACCCGCGCGCGTCGCGCAGCGGGGACTCCACCTCGTAGTCCCACCGGGCCCGCCGGGCGCGCGGGATGTCCGCCGCCGCCGCGTAGGCCAGCACGACCTGGGTGGAGGTCAGTACCGGGTTCGCCGTCGCGTCGCCCGGCACGGAGATGCCGTACTCGACTTCGGTTCCCATGATCCGCCGCATGTCACCACCCTACGGGGTCGCCCTAGTGGAACGATGCACCCATGCCAGGCAGTGACGAACTCGTTGCCCTCTATGACCAGGCCGGCGCGGTCGTCGGCGCCACCACCCGGGCCCGCGTGCGCGCCGAAGCGCTCTGGCACGCCGCCGGCGTCGTCCTGGTCCGTTCGGGTGACGGAAGCGCGGTCTACGTGCACCTCCGCACCCCCGGCAAGGACGTCTTCCCCTCGACCTGGGACTGCTGGGCCGGCGGCGTGGTCGCCGCGGGCGAGACGCCGGCCGAGTGCGCCCGCCGCGAACTCGCCGAAGAGCTCGGCGTCCAAGGGGTGGAACCCGTTCCGCTGTTCACCAAGGTCTACGACGACGGCCGCAACCGCTGTCACAACTTCGCCTTCGAGGTCCGCTGGGACGGCCCGATCCGCCACCAGGCCGAAGAGATCGTCGAAGGCCGCTGGATCCCGCTGGCCGAGCTCCGGGCCTGGATCGATGACCCGGCCCCCGAACTGCCCTTCATCCCCGACGGCCGCGAAGGCGTGCAGGAATGGTTCCGCCGCTACGGCTGAGCCGCGAGCTTCGCCGCCATCGCGGGCAACAGGCGCTTCGCCGCGTCCACCGCCCGGGCCTCGGTGCTCGCCGAGACGGTCAGGCCGGACACGAGCCTTCCCTTCGCCAGCAACACCGTGCACGTCTTGCCCTCGCACCACGCCCGCTGCCGCTCCACCCCGGCCTGCGCCGGGACGCTCACCGGCTTGCCCGCACAGTCCGCGTCCGCGACGACGCCGGCCACCGCGCGGTCGGGGTAGGCGGCGACGCGGTGGCTCAGCACCGACCCGCTGGGGTAGCGCCAGGTCGCGGTCCGGCTCGTCGCCGACGCGTCGGCCAGGCACCCCGACGCCTCGCCGGAAGCGGGCTGGACGCCTTCTTCCGCGACGTCCGCATCGGACAGCAGCGCGTCCTGCGCGAGCTCGCCGAGATCGGGCCCTTGAGGGGTCGCCGGGGCCGCCTTCGCCGGGCTCACCGGGGCCTCCGTGACCACCGGAGCCGACGTCGGGGGCGTGGGCGCCGGATCGTCGTAGTACGTCTCGAGGTTGTTCGGGTCGGGCCCGTCGCAGCCGGTGAGGCCGACCAACGCGACCGCGGCCAACGCGATCGCCTGCCGATGACGCACCTGCTCCGGCCTCCTGTCGTCCGTGGCGTGCCTGGGAAGGGTAGTGCAGCCGGTCAGTCCCACTCCAACGAGGACCGGTGTCGCCAGTACGCCCCGGGCTCCTCGGCCAGCGTGGCCAGCGATTCCCGCTCCCCTGCGGTCAGGTCCAGGGCCGTCGCCCGCAGGTTCGCCGCGAGCTGCGCCGGGCTCGCCGGGCCGACGACCGCCCGGTCCACCCAGCCGTTCGCCAGCACCGCGGCCACCGCGACCGCGTCCGGGCCGGTGCCGTGCGCGGCCGCGAGCTCGCGCACCACGGCCGGCGCCTCGACCGCCAGCCTGCCGTTGGCCAGGGTTTCCTTGACCAGCACCCGGTTCCCGGCCGCGTGCGCCGCGGCCAGGGCCGGACCCGCGGACGGTTCCAGGACGTTCCACGTCGACTGCACGGCGGAGAACACCGGGCGCCCGGCCACTTCCAGCGCGAACGCCCGCTCGATCGCGTCCGCCTGCGCCGGTCCCGACGTCGAGAACCCCACCGCGACCCCGTTCGCGGACAGCTCCGCCAACGCTTCGAGCAACGGCTCGTCGGTGAACAGCGGACTGTCCACAGTGAGCGAATGGACCTGGTACAGGCCCACCCGATCCCCCAGCAGCGCCAGGGTTTCCGCCCACTGCGCGGCGAACCGCGCCGCCGAGTGCTCCTTCACCTCGTGCACGTCGGCGTCGAGCCGCCACTGCCCGACGTAGGCGTACCCCCACTTGCTGGAGACCTCGACGCCGGCGTGCCCGCGCTCGGCGAGCCACCCGGCCAGGAACTCCTCGGAGCGGCCGTAGGACCGGGCGACGTCGACGTGCCGGACCCCGGCGGCGTAGGCGTCGTCGAGCACCGCGAACGTCGCGGCACGCATCGAACCGACGTCCCGGACCGGCGGCAGCGCGCCCTCCCGGCCCAGGTTGATGTACGCGGGGCGGCCCAGCGCCGCCAGGCCGAGGGCGATCCGGTCCGCGCTCATGCCGTCTGCTTGTGCCGCAGGATGGCCAGCCACTGGCTCGCGTTCTGGGCCTGGCGGTGGAGTTTCTCCAGGCGCGCGGCCGGCGCCCGGACGTAGCCCTTGCCGAAGACGGGCGCGATCTGGCGGAGGCTGGCGCCGCCTTCCCGCGCCGCGAGCAGCAGCCAGTCCGACGCGTCGGCGCAGGCCGCCGAAGCGCGGCGCAGCTCCCCGAGCAGGTCGATGAGCTCCTGGGCGTCCACCTCCCCCGCCTCGACGGCGGCGGCCGTCGTCTCCAGCCAGGCGAGGACGTCGGATTCGGTGATCGGCGCGCGCGGCCGCGAGGTTTCTTCGCTCACGCCGTGCAGTATAGGTCGTTATACGCCGATATACTGGGAGCGACACCATGACGACGCACACCGGATCCCAGGCCGACGTCGAGCAGCTGCTCGACGTCTTCAAGGCGCTCGCGAACCCGGTGCGGCTGCAGGTGCTGCAGTGGCTGCGGGAGCCCGGGCGGCACTTCCCGGTCGAGCGGGCGATCGCCGATCCGGTGGAGGTCGGGGTGTGCGTGAGCCACATCCAGGAGAAGCTGGGGCTCGCACAGTCGACGGTGTCGGCCTACATGGCGTCGCTGCAGCGCGCCGGACTGGTCCGGGCCACGCGCGTCGGGAAGTGGACGCACTACAAGCGGGACGAAGCCCGGATCGCGGAGTTCGTCGCAGTGCTCGGCCACTCCCTCTGATCCTCCCCTCCCCCGTGCGACACCCCCTGGACCTTCATATCGTAAATCTGCGATACTTCGATCCATGGGTACGATCGAGAACATGCGGCTGGGCCGCTACGGGATCTGGACGTTCGACTTCGAGGACCAGCCGGCCGGCCTGATCCGGGATTCGGTGCAGGAGCTGGAAGAACTCGGCTGGCCGGCGATCTGGATCCCGGAGAGCGAGGGGCGCGAAGCCCTGACGCACGCCGGGTTCCTGCTGGCGGCCACCGAACGCCTCACCGTCGTCAACGGGATCGCGCAGATCTGGTCCCGCGAAGCCCGATGGACCCGCGGCGGGGCCTTGCTGCTGGCCGACGCCTACCCGGACCGCCACCTGCTCGGCCTCGGCTTCGGAGCCGGAAAGCCCGGCGCGAAGCCGCTTCGCGCGATGAGCGACTACCTAGACGCCCTGGACGACGACCCGAAGGGCAACCCCGCTCCACGCGCCCCGGTGCGCCGGATCCTCGCGGCGTACGGCCCGAAGATGCTGGCGCTGGCCCGCGACCGGTCGGCGGGCGCGCACACCTACCACGTAACCCCGGAGCACACGGCCCAGGCGCGGGAAATCCTCGGTGCGGAGCCGTTCCTGGGCGTCGAGCACGCGGTGCTGTTCGAGACGGACGCGGCCAAGGCGCGCGCGGTCGCCCGCCGGCACCTGCACCCGTACCTCACGTCCCCGTACAACATCGCGAAGTTCCTTCGGCTCGGCTACACGTCGGAGGACATCGAGGGTGGCAGCGACCGGATCGTCGACGACCTCGTGTTCTGGGGCGACCTCGAGTCGATCACCGCGAAGCTGCGGCGGCACCTGGACGCGGGCGCCGACCACGTCGGCGTCCAGGTGATCGGCGTCGAGCCGGGCACCTCGGCCATGCCGCACTGGCGCCGGCTGAGCGAGGCGCTGCTACCCGCGTAGCCCGAACCGCGCGGTGCAGTGCCACAAGCGCTTGAGCACCTGGGGATCGTGCCGGCCGGCACGGACGGCGTCGCCGAGGACGCGGGCGTCCAGCCACCCGTCCTCGGCGACGTCTTCGCCGGCCCGCACGACGTCCTCGCCGCGGTAGTCCGCGTGCCCGGCGAGCTCCGCCACCGAGAGCCGGAACCCGTGGTGCCAGCGCGTCGGGAAGGGGAACTCCGCGGCGGCCGCTTCGACGTCAGTACCCCGGAAGGACGGGTCCAGCACCAGGGCCGCGATGTCGTCCGGCAGCCGGAGCGGGCCGTGGACGTGGGCCTCGACGTAGTCGTCGAGCTCGTCGGGGGCGGCCGCCTCGACGAGCGGGAGCAGCGGCATGCGTGCGGCGGTGCCGAAGTGCACCGGTTCGTGGAAGCTGTCCGGGTAGCAGAAGGTCGTGCGGGGCAGCACCGCCGGCTTGAGGCGGAAGTGCGCGGAGCCGAACCGGACCGAGCCGCCGGCCGGACGGCGGCGGTGGTCGAGGGAGCCGTACTTCGGGCGGGCCGACGGCGGCAGCTCGTCGTAGACGCCGCCGAACATCCGGTGTTCCCAGCGCCACCGGGCACCGCCCGGGTGCGCGGTCAGCCCGCCGTTGCCGGTGCCCGTCTCGAACTGTGAGCGGTAGACGCCGTCGGTCAGCCAGTGCCGCAGCAGCGGGACCGCCCCCACCAGCCGGTCCGGGTGGAAGTGGATCGTGACGTCCAGGTCCGCCGGCAGCGGCGGTCCCCCGGCCCGGGCCGCGACGTACTCGACTGCTGCTGTCCATTCTTGCCCCATGGTATAGATCGTTATACACAACACGGCGTCGGAAAACCACTGGCTTCGCGGCCGGTCCGGCGGTTTGACTGCGGGCATGCGACGGGCGGATTTCGGGGTCACGGTGCGGTTCGCGCTGCTGGCGATCGTGTGGGGTGCGAGTTTCCTGTTCATCAAGGTCGGGCTGGGCGGGCTCTCCCCCGGCCAGGTCGCCCTGGGCCGGGTCGCGCTGGGCGCGCTGGCGCTCGGCGCGATCCTCCTGGTGCGCCGGCGGCCGCTCCCCCGCGATCCCGTGCTCTGGGGGCACCTCGCGGCCGTGTCGGTGCTGCTGTGCGTCGTCCCCTTCCTGCTGTTCTCGTGGGCCGAGCAGTACATCTCCTCCGGGCTGGCCAGCATCTTCAACGCGACGACGCCGCTGATCACGATGCTGCTGGCGGCCGCGGCGCTGCCGGCGGAGCGGTTCACGCCGCGGCGGGTGCTCGGCCTGCTGCTCGGGTTCCTCGGCGTGCTGACGATCGTCGGGGTGTGGCACGGCATCGACGTGTCCCACCAGCTGACCGCCCAGCTCGCCTGCCTCGGCGCGACGACGTGCTACGGCGCCTGTTTCGTCTACCTGCGCCGGTTCGTCTCACCTCGTGGGACGGATCCGGTGGTGGTCGCGTTCGGGCAGACGGCGTCGGCGACGGTGATCCTGGGCCTGTTGACGCCGGCGATCGCGGCGGCACCCGTGCACCTGGACCTGCCGGTGGTGGCGAGCATGATCGCGCTCGGCGTCTTCGGCACCGGCATCGCCTACGCGTGGAACACCCGGATCATCGCGGCCTGGGGCGCGGCCAACGCCTCCGCGGTCACGTACTTGACGCCGGTCGTGGGCGTGCTGCTCGGCGTGCTGGTGCTGGGCGAGCCGGTGAGCTGGAACCAGCCGGCCGGCGCGCTGCTCGTGATCGCGGGAATCCTGGCGGGCCACGGAAAGGTGCGCCTGCGCCGCTCAACCCCGGTGGACGCCGACCTGGTCCGCCGCTAGACACGCCGATGGGGCGGCCACCTCGGTGGCCGCCCCATCGTGCGTCGGAACTACAGGTACTGACCGGTGTTCGTGGCGGTGTCGATCGCCCGCCCCGAGTCCTGGTTCTTGCCGGTGACGAGCGTGCGGATGTAGACGATCCGCTCGCCCTTCTTGCCGGAGATCCGGGCCCAGTCGTCCGGGTTGGTGGTGTTGGGCAGGTCCTCGTTCTCCGCGAACTCGTCGACGATCGCGTCGAGCAGGTGCTGCACGCGGAGACCCGGCTGCTTGGTCTCCAGCACCGACTTGATCGCCGACTTCTTCGCCCGGTCCACGATGTTCTGGATCATCGCGCCCGAGTTGAAGTCGCGGAAGTACAGGACTTCCTTGTCCCCGTTGGCGTAGGTCACCTCGAGGAACCGGTTCTCGTCGCTCTCCTCGTACATCCGCTCGACGGTGTGCTGGATCATCGCGTCGAACGTCGCCTTCGGGTCCCCGCCGAACTCGGCGAGGTCGTCGGCGTGGATCGGCAGGCCTTCGGCCAGGTACTTGGAGAAGATGTCCTTCGCGCCTTCGGCGTCCGGACGCTCGATCTTGATCTTGACGTCGAGCCGGCCCGGCCGCAGGATCGCCGGGTCGATCATGTCCTCGCGGTTGGAGGCGCCGATGACGATGACGTTCTCCAGGCCCTCGACACCGTCGATCTCCGACAGCAGCTGCGGCACGATCGTCGTCTCCACGTCGGACGACACGCCCGACCCACGGGTCCGGAAGATCGAGTCCATCTCGTCGAAGAACACGATCACCGGGGTGCCCTCGGAGGCCTTCTCCCGCGCCCGCTGGAAGATCAGGCGGATGTGCCGCTCGGTCTCCCCGACGAACTTGTTGAGCAGTTCGGGACCCTTGATGTTCAGGAAGTAGGACTTCCCGTCCTCGTTGTCGCCCCGCGCCGCCGCCACCTTCTTGGCCAGCGAGTTCGCGACCGCCTTGGCGATGAGCGTCTTGCCGCAGCCCGGCGGGCCGTAGAGCAGGACACCCTTGGGCGGCCGCAGCTGGTACTCCTGGTAGAGGTCGGCGTGCAGGAACGGCAGCTCGACCGCGTCCCTGATCTGCTCGATCTGCCGGGTGAGGCCACCGATGTCCTCGTAGCGGACGTCGGGCACCTCCTCCAGCACCAGGTCCTCGACCTCCGCCTTCGGCACGCGCTCGTACGCGTAGCCGGCCTTGGAGTCGACCAGCAGCGAGTCGCCCGGCTTGAGCGGCTGCTCGGCCAGCAGGTCGGAGAGCAGGACCACCCGCTCTTCGTCCGCGTGCCCGACCACCAGCGCGCGGGGGCTGCCGCCCTCGACGTCGGCGGCGAGCACCTCACGCAGCGCGCACACCTCACCGGTGCGTTCGAAACCGCCGCCCTCGACCACGGTGAGCGCCTCGTTGAGCCGCAGCGCCTGGCCGCGGCGCAGGGACGAGATCTCGACCGCGGGCGAAACCGACACCCGCATCTTCCGGCCGGCCGTGAAGACGTCCACCGTGTTGTCCTCGTACGCCTCGACGAAGACGCCGTACCCGGACGGTGGCTGGGCCAGCCTGTCGACCTCTTCGCGGAGGGCGAGGAGCTGTCCTCGCGCTTCGCGCAGGGTTTCGACCAGTTTGGTGTTGCGTTCGGTGAGCTGGCTCACCCTTTCCGAGGCCTCGGCGAGCCGCTGTTCGAGAACCCGGTTCTGCCGTGGCGAGTCCGTCAGTTTGCGGCGCAGCAGCGCCACTTCTTCCTCGAGAAAACGGATCTGCCGAGCCTGCTCGTCCGCCGTCGTCCCAGCTCCGGATGTTGCTGAAGGGTCGGCCTCCTCGCGCCGACCTCCGGGAAGGTCATGATGCATCGGGCACCTCCTCGGAGTGCTTTTCATTCCACGGTACCGGCGATCACCGACAAGAAAAGGCCTTTCCGGATCACAAGATCGGCGCGTCGCGGGTCGCCTGCCGCCCCCAGCACGGACATTCCCGCAGCGCAAGCGCCCATTTCGGTGCCGTGACGCCGGTGTGTCGCGGGTCCGGCCGGGCCGGGACGAAGCAAGCACGTCGGGAGTACCCCGCCCGCGGACGGCCCAACCCCGGACCGGGAAGCGGGCAATTCCGGCCAGTTCCGCCCTAACCGCGCGGCGGGCCGGACCGGTGGCTAGCATCGGGCGACGCTGTACCGGCCCCGACGGCCGGCGCTTTCGAGGGAACGCTAGGGGGCACCACTCATGACCTACCCGCCGCAGCAACCGGGCGGCTACGGCCAGCAGCCCGGCGGCTACGGGCAGCAGCCCGGGCCGTACGGCCAGCCGCAGCCCGGCGGCTACCCCCAGAGCGGACCCCAGCCCCAGCCCGGCTACGGCGGCACGCAGCAGTTCGGCCAGCCAGGACCCTACGAGGGCGGGACCCAGCAGTTCGGGCAGCCGGGGTCCTACGACGGCGGATACCCGCCCCAGACCGGCCCTCAGCCCCAGCAGGGCTACCCCCAGTACGGGCAGCAGGACCAGTGGGGGCAGCCTCAGCAGCAGGGCTACGGCGGGTTCGACCAGTACGGCGGCGGCTTCGGCGACGCGCCCCCGCCCAAGAAGCGGAAAACCGGCTTGATCGTCGGCCTCGCGGCGGCCGCCGTGGTGCTCGTCGGCGGCGGCGTGACCGCGTTCGTCCTCATGAACGGCAAGGACGACCAGACCGCCGCCCCGCCCGCGAGCAGCAGCTCCGCGGCGCCGACGTCCGCCCCGAAGGCGTCGACGCCGAAGCCGAAGACCACCTCGCCGACCAGCCCGACCTCGAAGACCGGCAAACCGGCGGGCGGCCCGGCCCCCGGTGGCAAGGGCAGCTCGCAGGAGCTGTTCGATTCGACGATTTCGGCCTACAACGCCGGGGACGAGAAGGCGCTCGGCGATGTCATCTGCCGCAGCGTCTACGAGGGCACGACCGGCCAGATCCCGAAGGTGACGGTCAAACTGACCGGCGACCCGCAGGAGACCGGCGACAAGGCCACCGTCCGCTACTCGGCCACCGACGGCAGCAAGACCAAGGTCGGCACGATGTCGGCGCAGAAGGAATCCGGGCTGTGGTGCCTGTCCAACGTCAGGGCGGACGGCTCGTGAGCGCCCGCCTTCGGTGAACCGCCCGCTCGTCGCCGGGCTGGTGCTGCTCGGCGTGGCTGCCGTCGGCGTGGTGCTGGGCCTGGTCCTCGTCGCGCCGACGGGAGGATCGCCCGCGACCTCGAGCCCGCCGGCGTCACCGCCCCGCCCGTCGGCACCCGCCGCCCCCGACGAGGCCGACACGGCGGCGGTGGCCGTGCTGGCCCGCGCGATCGTCGACGCCATCACCCGGCACGACTCGGCGGCGTTCGGGAAGCTGACGTGCCACCCGCAGAGCGCGGAGGCCCTCGCGGGCCTGCAGCGCACGTGGGACGCGGCCGGCCCGGTCACGGCGAAGCTGACGGGCCCCCCGGAGCTGCGCGGCGAGTCCGCGACGGCGAAGGTGCACGTCGAAGCGGCGGGCGGGACGAAGGACACGCCGTTCCCGCTGCACAAGGAGAGCGGCCGCTGGTGCGTGCCGGGTTAGCCGGCCAGGACCACCGCGAATCCGGGTGTGCGGCGCCGCCGCGCTCCCTCAGCCCTTGCCCTTGCTGGGCCGGCGCGACACCCGCGGCGACACCGTCCCGTCGGCCAGGCGCCGCGCGGTGAGCAGGAACGCCGTGTGCGCGACCATCCGGTGGTCCGGGCGCACCGCCAGGCCCACCACGTGCCACGGGCGCATCAGCGTCTCCCACGACTCCGGCTCGGTCCAGCACTGCTGCTCGCGCAGCGACTCCGTGACGCGCGAAAGCTGCGTGACCGTCGCGACGTAGACCGTCAGCACGCCGCCCGGCACCAGGTGGGCGGCCACGTTCGGCAGCTGCTCCCACGGCGCCAGCATGTCCAGCACGACCCGGTCGACTTCGCCTTCGTGCGAGGCCAGGTCGGCGACCGTGAGCGACCAGTTGGCCGGCTTCTCGCCGAAGAACTTGACCACGTTGCGCTCGGCGTGTTCGGCGTGGTCGTCGCGGATCTCGTAGGAGTGCACCCGTCCGGCCGGGCCGACCGCGCGCAGCAGCGAGCACGTCAGCGCGCCGGAGCCGGCTCCCGCCTCGAGCACGCGCGCGCCGGGGAAGATGTCGCCCCACATCACGATCTGCGCCGCGTCCTTCGGGTAGATCACCTGCGCGCCGCGGGGCATCGAGAGCACGTAGTCCGGCAGGAGCGGGCGCAGCGCGAGGTAGGTCGAGCCGCCCGCGGACGTCACCACCGAGCCCTCGGGCCTGCCGATCAGGTCGTCGTGGGCGAGCGCGCCGCGGTGGGTGTGGTACTCACCGCCGCCGGCCAGGGTCAGGGTGTAGTGCCGACCCTTCGAGTCGGTCAACTGCACCCGATCACCCGCGCGAAACGGTCCGCTGACCGACAACACATCCTCCTGTAACCCGTTTGGCCGACGCCGAATCTTCGCAGGCCGCGCGGGCGCCGGGCTCAGCGGGTGCGGCGGTTCATGGCGGCCCGCAGGTCGTCCCGGCGCAGCACGCCCGCCGGACGGCCCTCGTCGTCGACGACGAGGAACTGCCACGCGGCGGTTTCGCGGATCCGTTCGATGACGTCTTCGCCCGGTTCGGACGCCAGCAGCACGGTTTCGGCCCGGATCGGCTCGGCCGCCAGTTCGGCGGGCGCGTGCGGCGACGAACCGGCGAGCCGCTCGGCCGCGCCTTCGTCGAGGAGCCCGGCGGCCACCCCGTCCGCGCGGACCAGCACGACGCCCCGGCCGGCCGACGCGGCCAGCGCGTCCGACACCGGGCTTTCGGCGGGCAGCTGCAGCACCGGCCGGACCAGCTCGCCCAGGACGAGCCCCTCCGGCCACGTGCGGCGCGCCTCGGCGGCCAGTTCGGAGCGGGCGCCGAGGATGACGAACCACGCCGTCACGACGCAGACACCCAGCCGCAGCCAGCGGTCCGGGCTCGCGGTCGCCAGGCCCCACAGCGCCCAGACGAGCAGCCCCGCGGCGACGACGGCGCCGCCGGCGACCGCGGCCCGCGTGCCCTTCGCGCGGATGCCGGTGACCGCCCAGACGCCGGCGCGGACCAGCCGGCCGCCGTCCAGCGGCAGCCCGGGCAGCAGGTTGAACACGCCGACGGCGAGGTTCGCCACCGCGCACTCGCCGATCAGGAGCCAGACCGCGCCGTCCGCGGGCACGGCGAACATCAGCAGCCCGCAGAACCCGCCGAGCAGCAGCGACACGGCGGGTCCGGCCGCGGCGACCAGGCCTTCGTCACCGGGACGCTTCGGGGTGCGGGCCACTTCGGACAGGCCGCCGAGCAGGAACAGCCGCACCCGCCGCACCGGGATCCCCAGCCGCAGCGCGACCAGGCAGTGCCCGAGTTCGTGGGCCAGCACCGACAGCCCCAGCAGCAGCGCGAACGCCCCGGCCAGCAGCCACGACGTCCCGGCCGAGGCGTCCGGCAGCAGCCGCCCGACCAGGGGCGCGTACAGGACGACGACGATCAGCGAGCCGACCCACCAGGAGGGGGCGAGCAGCACCGGCACCCCGGCGACCCGGAACAGCACGAGGCCACCGTCCGAGAGGACGGCCTGCCGGGTCCCCCCGGTGCCCTGCTCACTGGTCGCGGCCATGCGGAGAGCCTAGAGCCCCGGGTGTGGGTCCGGGGTGATCCGGGTCGGCGGGTGTCGCCCGCCCGGCCCGCGTACCTGCACCGTCGCCTCGCGTACCCCCGACGTCGGCTCGCGTACCCCCAGGGTCGGCTCGCGTAGCCGGGCAGTCGGCTCGCGTAGCCGGGCAGTCGGCTCGCGTGCCTGGAGGGTCGGCTCGGTGCCGGGGCCGAGCCGACCGCCGGGGTACGCCGACCGACCGTCCCGGTACGCGAGCCGACCCTCGGGGTACGCGAGCCGACCGCTGGGGTACGCGAGCCGACCGCCGGGGTACGCGAGGCATCCGTCCGAGTGCGGGTCGGGTGGGGTGGCGGGCGTTGCGGTCGCCGGAACTGTCGGACCCCGGCGTTACGCTCTGCCCATGCCCGACGCCGACACTGTCACCACCGACACCCCAGCCTCCGCCGTCGCCACCGAGGTGCGCCGGCGGCCCGCGTTGTCGCCGTCGAGGGCCAGCGACTTCAAGCAGTGCCCGCTGCTCTACCGGTTCCGCGCGGTCGACCGGCTGCCCGAGGTTCCGACGAAGGCCCAGCTGCGCGGCACGCTCGTCCACTCCGTCCTGGAGCGGCTGTTCGCGCTGCCCGCCGCCGAGCGCGTCCCCGCGCAGGCGCGGGAGCTGCTCGGGCCGGCGTGGACGGACCTGTCCGCGGACCGTCCGGAGTGGACCGAGCTGTTCGACGGCGAGAAACCCGAAGACCACGCCGGCTGGCTGCGCTCGGCCGAAAAGCTCCTCGACGCCTACTTCGAACTCGAGGACCCGCGGCGGCTCGAACCCGAGGCCTGCGAGCTGCACGTCGAGATCGAGCTCGGCTCCGGCGTCCTGCTGCGCGGCTACATCGACCGGCTCGACGTCGCCCCCACCGGCGAAATCCGGGTCGTCGACTACAAGACCGGCGCCGCCCCGCGCGAAATCGGCGAGGCCAAGGCGATGTTCCAGATGAAGTTCTACGCCGTGGTGCTGTGGCGGCTGCGCGGGATCGTGCCCCGCCAGCTGAAACTCATGTACCTCACCGACGGCCAGTCGCTGGCCTACACACCCGACGAAGCCGAGCTGCTGCGCTTCGAACGCACCCTGGAAGCCATCTGGCAGGCCATCCTCAAGGCAGGCAGGACCGGCGACTTCCGGGCCAACAAGAGCAAGCTGTGCAACTGGTGCGACCACCAGGCGCACTGCCCCGAGTACGGCGGCACCCCACCCGAGTACCCCGGCTGGCCGGAGCCCGACGCGGGCGACGAGACACCCCTGGACCGGGCCGACTGATGGCCGACGCTTTCTACGTCCCGCTCGGCGAAGACCGCTTCGCTGCGACCGCGCACACAGCCGGCCCATGGACCCCGGACGCCCAGCACTTCGGCCCGCCGTCGGCGTTGCTGGTCCGGGCGCTCGAAACCGTCGAATCCCGGCACGCGGCGGAACTCGCGCGCGTGACGGTGGAGATCCTCGGCCCGGCACCGGTCGCCGAACTCACCGTGCGGGCCCGGGTCGAGCGGCCGGGCCGGTCGGTCGAGCTGCTGCAGGCGGAGCTGGCGAGCGCCGAGCGCGTGGTGGCGCGGGCCTCGGCGTGGCGCATCGCGACGTCCGACACGGCGGAGGTCGGCACCGACGCCGGCCCGCTGCTGCCCGGCCCGGGCAGCGTCGGAGAGTCGCCGTGGCCGGAGGGCTGGCGGGGCGGCTACCTCGACGCGGTCGAGTGGCGCGCGGTGCGCGGCGGCATGGACGTGCCCGGCCCGGCGGCGGTGTGGGCCCGCCAGCGCGTCCCGCTGGTCGACGGCGAGGAGCCGAGCGGCCTGCAACGGCTGTTCGCCGTCGCCGACTCCGGCAACGGCGTGTCGAACTACCTCGACCCGCGGCAGTGGTGGTTCATCAACTCGGAACTCACCGTGCACCTGCGGCGGGTGCCCGAGGGCGGGTGGATCGGCCTGGACGCGGTCACGCTGGTCGGCAAGCACGGCATCGGCACCGCGACCAGCATCCTGCACGACGCCGGCGGCCCGGTGGCCACCGGCGCGCAGGCGCTGATGGTCCGGCCGCGACAGGCCGGGGGCGGATAGCCACCCACAACGGGCCCGCATCCAATAACCTTCGCGGAACGACCGACTTGAGGAGCGCTCGGGCATGCAGATCACCTCGGTGGTCAACCAGAAAGGCGGGGTCGGCAAGACCTCACTGAGCGTCGGCACCGCGGCCGCCTTGGCCGAACGGGGCCGGCGGGTGCTGCTGGTCGACCTCGACCCGCAGGGCCACGCCACGACCGAGATGCTCGGGTTGTCCGAGGTCGCCGCGGACCAGCCGAGCCTGGCGAAGGCGCTGGCCAAGACGTGGAAGGGCCCGATCGAAGAGCTCGTCGTGCCGCACCCGCGCAGCAACCTCGGCAAGGGCGGCGCGCTCGACGTCGTGCCGACGTCGCCGGGGATGTTCGACCTGATCCGGCGGCTCGACTCGTTCCGCGTCCCCGGCTGGCAGCTCGCGCGGGTCATCCAGTTCGCCAACTACGACCACTGCGTCATCGACTGCCCGCCGGCGCTGGACGTGCTGACGAACAACGCGCTGGCGGCGTCGCACGGCATCCTGGTGCCGGTCCAGCCGGACAAGACGAGCATCCGCGCGCTGCGGCTGCTGGCCGACCAGGTCCGGTACGTCGAGCAGACCGTCGGGCGGCAGCCGCTGTCGTGGTTCGGCCTGGTGCCGAGCCTGTACCGGCGGCCGATCTCGCACTACGCCGCCGCGGCGCTGCAGGAGATGTACGACTTCGGCATCCCGATGCTGTCGCACCTGCCGCTGGGCGTGGTGATGAACGAGGCGGCGGCGCACGGCGTCCCGGTGACGACGTACGCACCGGAGACCCTGCAGGCGCTGTCCTTCCGCGAGATCGCGGACACCCTCGACAGCTACCTGGAGCAGAACCAGGCCCCCGCGGTGGTCCCGGCCGACGAGGAGTTCGTCTTCGAGGACTTCATCTCCGAGGTCGCGGTGGCCCGCAACGTCAACGACAACGGCGCCCGCAAGGGTCTCTACGACCTGCTGCCCAAGAAACCCAACCGTCCCCGCTCCTGAGTCTGCCGCAGCTAGTCGTGGGTGTGAAAAAGGGTTGTTAAACATTTTAAAAAAAAACACAAGCCCGCGGGGGGAGAGAGATAGGGATAGGGGGGGGGTGGGGGAGGGTGTGGAGGTG
>NZ_JBEXKX010000068.1:0-13403 GCF_040609695.1 Amycolatopsis sp. NPDC004625 | reverse complement strand
GCCGCAGATTGTCTTGTGTCACAAACTTTGTTCTAACACTGTTTCTCACTCACGACTAGCCCGGTGGGTCAGAGGCGGCAGGAGCGGATGTCGGACGCCAGGATCGCCTTCGCGCCGACTTCGGCCAGCTCGTCCATGATGAGGTTGACCTTCTTGCGCGACACCATCGCGCGCACGGCCACCCAGTCCTCGTCGGCCAGCGGCGCGACCGTCGGCGACTCCAGGCCCGGCGTGATCGCGATCGCGCGCTCCACCAGGGAACGCGGGCAGTCGTAGTCCAGCATCATGTACTGCTGCGCGAACACGACCCCGCGCAGGCGCGCGGCCAGCTGGCTCTTCGCCTTGCTCTCCTCGGTGCCCCGGCGCTGCAGCAGCACGGCTTCCGACACGCAGATCGGGTCGCCGAAGGCCACCAGGTTGTTCTGCCGCAGCGACCGGCCCGACTCGACGACGTCCGCGATCGCGTCCGCCACGCCGAGCTGGATCGAGATCTCCACCGCGCCGTCGAGCCGGATCACCTCGGCCTCGACGCCGTGGCGGGCGAGGTCGTCGCGGACCAGCCGCGGGTACGACGTCGCCAGCCGCTTGCCGTGCAGGTCCGCCGGCTTCCAGTCCCGGCCGGCCGGGGCGGCGTAGCGGAACGTCGAACCGCCGAAACCGAGGGCCTGGATCTCCTCGACCGGGGCGCCGGAGTCGAGCGCGAGGTCGCGTCCGGTGATGCCGAGGTCGAGCTCGCCGGAGCCGACGTAGATCGCGATGTCCTTGGGCCGCAGGAAGAAGAACTCGACCTCGTTGACGTGGTCGAGCACGGTCAGGTCGCGCTGCTCATGCCGCTTGCGGTAGCCCGCCTCGCCGAGCATCTCCGTCGCCGCGGCGGCGAGGGCTCCCTTGTTCGGCACGGCAACACGCAGCATTTCGCTTCTCTCCTCGTTCAGCGGTGGACCACCCGTCACAGGTAGCGGTAGACGTCCTCGGTCGACAGCCCGCGGCCGAGCATCAGCACCTGCACCCGGTACAGCAGCTGGGAGATCTCCTCGGCGAGGCGCTCGTCGGACTCGTGCTCGGCGGCGATCCACACCTCACCGGCTTCCTCGAGCACCTTCTTGCCCTGGGCGTGCACCCCGGCGTCGAGGGCGGCGACGGTGCCGGACCCGTCCGGACGGGTACGCGCGCGCTCGGCAAGCTCCGCGAACAGCTCATCGAAGGTCTTCACGGTCCGGAATCCTTCCATCCCCGGCCCGGAACCGCCGCCCCGCCCCGCCGCGGATGCCGCCCATCTCACACGCCCGTGGACCCGGCTCCCACAGGATGGGAATCAGAAGAGCGCGCCCTGCTCGAAGTCGAGCAGGTATCGCTTGCGCTCGAGGCCGCCGCCGTAGCCGGTGAGCGAGCCGGTCGAGCCGACCACCCGGTGGCACGGGACGATGATGCCGATCGGGTTCTTCCCGTTGGCCAGGCCCACCGCCCGCGACGCCGCGGGCTTGCCGAGCCGGTCGGCCAGCTGCCCGTAGGAGATCGTCGTGCCGTACGGGATCTTCCGCAGCTCGGCCCAGACCAGCTGCTGGAACGGCGTCCCGGCGAAGGCCAGCGGCACCTCGAAGTCCTGGCGCTGCCCGGCGAAGTACTCCTTCAGCTCGGTTTCGACGCGGTCGAAAAGGGCCGCGCCGGGGTCGTGGGTGCCGAAGGTCAGCTCGTCCGGGCGGTGGCGCTGGTCGACCATGTAGAGGCCGCGCAGCGCGCCGCCCTCGGCGACCAGCGTCAACGGGCCGCACGGGCTGTCGACGACGGCGTGGGTGCGCATGGGTCCTTCTCCTGTCGGGTTCATGCCGCGGGCATCCGGTTGATCGCGTGGTCTCCGGTGGCCCACAGGTGCTGGGTGGCGTAGGCGCGCCAAGGGCGCCACGCGGCGGAGCGGGCGACGACGGCCGCCTGGCCGCCGAGGCCGAGGGTCTCCGCCGCGTACTTGATGCCGAGGTCGGTGGGGAGGAACGCGTCCGGGTCACCCAGCGCGCGCATCGCGATGCTCTCGACCGTCCACGGCCCGAAGCCGGGCAACGCGGTCAGGGCCGCGCGGGTCGCCTCCCAGTCGCTGCCCGCGCCGAGGTCGAGGCCGTCGGTCAACGCCGAGACCAGCGTCAGCAGTGTGCGACGGCAGGTGCGGGGCATGGCCAGGGTCTCGGGATCCAGCGAAGCCAGCGCGTCCGGTGACGGGAACAGGTGGGTCAGACCGCCTTCGGGGTCGTCGACCGGCTCACCGTGCGCGACGACGAGCCGGGCGGCGTGGGTCCGCGCCGCCGCCGTCGAGACCTGCTGGCCCAGCACGGCCCGGACGGCGAACTCGGCGCCGTCGACCGTGCGCGGGACCCGGCGGCCCGGTGCGGCCGCGACGAGCGGGGCGAGCAGCGGGTCGGTGGCGAGCTGGTCGTCGACGGCGACCGGGTCGGCGTCGAGGTCCAGCAGGCGGCGGCAGCGGCTGGTCGCGGCGGGCAGGTCCCGGAGGTCGGCCAGGGTGAGCCGGCAGGCGATGTACCCGGCAGCGGGGTCTCCGGGGCGCAGCGCGACGACGCCGTGGCCGTGCGGCAGCCGCAGCGTCCGGCGGTAGGCGCCGTCCCGCCACTCCTCCACACCCGGCACGCCGGTCGCGACGAGGTGGCCGAAGAGGTTGTCCGGGCACAGCGGCTTCCGGTAGGGCAGCCGCAGGACGAGCGCGCCGGCCGCCGCGGTGGGCCGGCCCTTCGCGCGCTGCCGAAGTTCGGTTGGCGAAAGGGCGAACACCTCGCGGACGGTGTCGTTGAACGTCCGGATGCTGCCGAACCCGGCGGCCAGGGCCAGCTCGGTCATCGGCAGCGTGGTCGTCTCGATGAGGGTGCGCGCGGTCTGCGCGCGCTGGGCACGGGCCAGGGCCAGCGGACCCGCGCCGAGTTCGGCGAAGACCTGGCGCTCGACCTGCCGGACGCTGTAGCCGAGCCGGGCGGCGAGGCCGCGGACGCCTTCGGTGTCGACGACGCCGTCGGCGATCAGCCGCATCGCCCGCGCGACGAGGTCCGCGCGCTCGTTCCACAGCGGCGAGCCCGGGCTGGCGTCGGGACGGCAGCGCTTGCACGCGCGGAACCCGGCCTGCTGGGCGGCCGCGGCGCTCGGGTAGAAGCTCATATTCTGCCGCTTGGGCGGCACGACCGGGCAGCTGGGCCGGCAGTAGATCCGGGTCGTCAGGACCGCGCAGTAGAACCACCCGTCGAACCGGGCGTCCTTCGCCTGCACGACCCGTACGCACCGCTCGAAGTCCTCATGCACCACGCCAGCATCGCGGACGGCGGCGGCCCGGGCTAGCGGAAAAGCGACATGGTCGTGGTCAGCCGAGCAGGGCCGCCAGCGCCGGCACGTCGATGCCTGCCAGCGAATCGCGGAACACCCGCCGCTCCCCCGCCGCGACCTCGACGTCGTTGGGGATGACCAGCACCGTGCAGCCCGCCGCGACCGCGGACGCCGTGCCCGGCGGCGAATCCTCGACCGCCACGCACCGCTCCGGCGCAACACCCAGCAGCTCCGCCGCCTTGAGGTACGGGCGCGGGTGCGGCTTGTTCAGACCTTCGACCTCGTCGCCGCACACGGTGACGTCGAAGAAGTCCCGGCCGATCGTGTTCAGCGCGAGTTCGGTCAGGACGCGTTCGGTGGAGGTGACCAGCGCCGAGCGCAGACCCGCTTCCCGCACCGCCGTCAACGCCTCGCGGGCGCCGGGGCGCCACGGCAGCTCGTCGTCGAACAACCCGGCCGTGCGGCGGCGGATCTCCTCCCCCGTCGAAGCGACCGCCTCGGGATTGACCGGCAGGCCGACCACTTCGAGGAGGTACGCCGAGGTGTCGTCCATGTTGGACCCGACGAGCGTCATCCGCTGATCCTCGGAAAGCTTGCCGCCCAGCCATTCCGCGGTCTCGTAGAGAGCGACGTCCCACAGCTTCTCGGAATCGACGAGGGTGCCGTCCATGTCCCACAACACGGCGCCGATACCGTCCACAGTGGATTCTCCTCAGGTGTTGAAGTACTTGGCTTCCGGGTGGTGGCAGACGATCGCGTCGGTCGACTGCTCGGGGTGCAGCTGGTACTCCTCGGACAGCTTGACGCCGATCCGGCCCGGTTCGAGGAGGGCGACGATCTTCGCCCGGTCTTCGAGGTCGGGACAGGCGCCATAGCCCAGGGAGAACCGGGCTCCACGGTAGCCGAGCTTGAAGAAGTCCTCGACGTCGTCGGGGTCCTCTGAGGCGACCGCCACACCGCCGGGGAAGGTCAGCTCGCCCCGGATGCGGCAGTGCCAGTACTCGGCCAGCGCCTCGGTGAGCTGGACGCCGAGGCCGTGCACCTCGAGGTAGTCGCGGTAGGCGTCGGCGGCGAACAGCTCGTTCGCGTAGTCGGCGATCGGCTGGCCCATGGTGACGACGGTGAAGGGCACCACGTCGACTTCCCCGGAGTCGCGCGGCCGGTAGAAGTCGGCCAGGCACAGCCGCCGGTCGCGGCGCTGCCGTGGGAAGGTGAAGCGCACCCGCTCCGGCGCGTCCGGTTCGGGTTCGGTGAGCACGACGAGGTCGTCGCCCTCGGCGACGCACGGGAAGTAGCCGTAGACGACGGCCGCGTGGGCCAGGACGCCGTCGGCGGTCAGCCGGTCGAGCCAGTACCGCAGCCGCGGCCGGCCTTCGGATTCGACGAGTTCGCCGTACGTCGGCCCGGTGCCGCCGCGGGCGCCCTTGAGGCCCCACTGCCCCATGAAGGTCGCGCGCTCGTCGAGCATGGCGGCGTAGTCGGCGAGCGCGACGCCCTTGACCACCCGCGAACCCCAGAACGGCGGGACCGGCAGCGGGACGTCGGTGGCGACGTCCGAGCGCGCGGGCGGCGGTCCTTCGGGGGCCGCCGTCTCGGCACGGGCTTTCCGCGCCTCGGCGATCCGCAGCGAGCGTTCGCGGCGTTCCTTACGCTCCTGGCGCTTCTGCTCCGCGTCGGCGTCCACCAGCGGCGATTCCCCCCGCTTGGCCGCCATGATCGCGTCCATCAGCCGCAGGCCCTCGAACGCGTCCCGCGCGTAGCGGACGTCGCCGAGGTACAGCTCGGTGAGGTCGTTCTCCACGTAGGACCGGGTGAGCGCGGCGCCGCCGAGCAGCACCGGCCAGCGCGCGGAAACGCCCCGGGAGTTCATCTCCTGGAGGTTCTCCTTCATGATCACCGTGGACTTGACCAGCAGCCCGGACATGCCGATCGCGTCGGCGCCGTGCTCGTCGGCCGCGTCGAGGATGGTCGTGATCGGCTGCTTGATGCCGAGGTTGACCACCTCGTAGCCGTTGTTGGACAGGATGATGTCGACGAGGTTCTTGCCGATGTCGTGGACGTCGCCGCGCACGGTGGCCAGCACGATCCGGCCCTTGCCCGCGTCGTCACCCTTCTCCATGTGCGGTTCGAGGTGGGCGACGGCCGCCTTCATCACCTCGGCGGACTGCAGCACGAACGGCAGCTGCATCTGCCCGGAGCCGAACAGCTCGCCGACGGTCTTCATGCCGGACAGCAGCGTGTCGTTGATGATCTGCAACGCGGGCCGCTGCTCCAGGGCCGCGTCGAGGTCGCCGGTGAGGCCGTTGCGTTCGCCGTCGACGATCCGGCGTTCGAGGCGCTCGAACAGCGGCAACGCGGCCAGTTCCTCGGCCCGCGACGCCTTCGACGACGCCGCGCTGACGCCCTCGAACAGGGCCATCAGCTCCTGCAGCGGGTCGTAGCCTTCGCGGCGGCGGTCGTACACGAGGTCCAGGGCGACCGCGCGCCGGTCGTCCGGGATCCGCGCCATCGGCAGGATCTTCGACGCGTGCACGATCGCCGTGTCGAGCCCGGCCTGGACGCACTCGTGCAGGAACACCGAGTTGAGCACCTGCCGCGCGGCCGGGTTGAGGCCGAAGGAGATGTTCGACAGGCCGAGGGTGGTCTGCACCTCGGGGTGCCGGCGTTTGATCTCGCGGATGGCCTCGATCGTCTCGACGCCGTCGCGGCGGGACTCCTCCTGGCCGGTGGCGATGGTGAAGGTCAGCGCGTCGACGATGACGTCGGAGGTGCGCAGCCCCCACTTGCCGGTGATGTCCTCGATGAGCCGGGTCGCGATGTCGGCCTTCTTCCGCGCGGTCCGCGCCTGGCCTTCTTCGTCGATGGTCAGCGCGACGACGGCGGCGCCGTACTCGCTGACCAGGTCCATGACCTGGGTGAAGCGGGATTCCGGGCCGTCGCCGTCCTCGTAGTTGACGGAGTTGACCGCGCAGCGGCCGCCGAGGCGCTGCAGGCCCGCGCGGAGCACCGGGACCTCGGTGGAGTCGAGCATGATCGGCAGCGTCGAGGCGGTGGCCAGGCGCCCGGCCAGCTCGGCCATGTCCGCGGTGCCGTCGCGGCCGACGTAGTCGACGCACAGGTCGAGCAGGTGGGCGCCGTCGCGGGTCTGCTCGCGGGCGATCTCGACACAGTCGTCCCAGCGGCCTTCGAGCATCGCGGTGCGGAACGCCTTCGAGCCGTTGGCGTTGGTCCGCTCGCCGATCATCAGCACGCTGGCGTCCTGCCTGAACGGCACGGCCTGGTAGAGCGACGACACGCCGGGTTCGGGCCGCGGCCGCCGGGCCACCGGCGGGGTGTCCGCCACGGCCGCGGCGAGCTGCCGGATGTGCTCGTCGGTGGTGCCGCAGCAGCCGCCGACCAGACCCACGCCGAACTCGCGGACGAACCCGGTCAGGGCCTCGACCAGGGCTTCCGGGCCGAGCGGGTAGACGGCGCCGTCCGGGCCGAGCTCCGGCAGGCCGGCGTTCGGCATCACCGACAGCGGCACCCGGGCGTGCTTGGCCAGCTGCCGCAGGTGCTCGCTCATCTCGGCCGGGCCGGTGGCGCAGTTGAGCCCGATGACGTCGATGCCGAGCGGCTCCAGCGCGGCCAGCGCGGCGCCGACCTCGGTACCCAGAAGCATGGTGCCGGTCGTTTCGACGGTGATCGAAGCGAGGATCGGGACGCGCCGGCCCTCGGCGGCCATCGCCCGCTTCGCGCCGATGATCGACGCCTTGGTCTGCAGGATGTCCTGGGTGGTCTCGACGATCACCGCGTCGGCGCCGCCGGCCAAGAGGCCGCGGACCTCCTCGCGGTAGGCGTCACGCAGCGTGGTGAACGGCGCGTGGCCGAGCGTCGGGAGTTTCGTGCCCGGGCCGACCGAACCGAGCACGAACCGCGGCCGGTCCGGCGTCGCGAACTCGTCGGCGGCCTCGCGGGCCAGCCGCGCGCCGGCCTCGGCCAGCTCGAAGATCCGCTCGGTGATGTCGTACTCGGCGAAGTTGGCGAAATTGGCCCCGAAAGTGTTGGTCTCGACGGCGTCCGCGCCCGCCTCCAGGTACCCGCGGTGCACCGAGCGGACCACGTCGGGCCGGGTGACGTTGAGGATCTCGTTGCACCCTTCGAGACCCGCGAAGTCGTCCAGGCTGAGGTCGTGGGCCTGCAGGGCGGTGCCCATCGCCCCGTCGGCCACCAGGACGCGTGACCGCAGGGCGAGCAGGAACGGTGACGACAGGCGGTCGGACATGCTGAACAGCGTAAGGCCGGTGGTCGTAGGCTGGTCCGGTGAGTGAGCCCGTCGACGAGACCCCGCGGCCGCCCGGCGACCGCCCCGAACCCACCCGGCCCCTGATGGTCGTCGCCTTCGAAGGCTGGAACGACGCCGGCGACGCGGCCAGCCGGGCGGTCGAGCACCTGCAGCTGAACTGGGACGCCACACCGCTGGCCGAACTGGAGCCCGACGACTACTACGACTTCCAGGTCAGCCGCCCGACCGTCCGGATGGTGGACGGCGTCACTCGCCGGGTGGACTGGCCGACCACGACGCTGTCGGTGTGCCGGCCGGACGGGTTCGACCGGGACGTCGTGCTCGTGCAGGGCCCCGAGCCGAACATGCGCTGGCGCGCCTTCTGCGCCGAGCTGCTGGACCACATCAAGCAGCTGGACGTCGCGACCGTGGTGACGCTGGGTGCGCTGCTCGCCGACACCGCCCACACCCGGCCGGTCCCGGTCACCGGGACGGCGTACGACAAGGACACCGCTTCGCTCTACGGGCTCGACCTGAACAACTACCAGGGCCCGACCGGCATCGTCGGGATCCTGCAGGACTACTGCGTGCAGGCGGGCATCCCGGCCGTCTCGATCTGGGCCGCGGTGCCGCACTACGTGTCGCACCCGCCGTCCCCGAAGGCGACGCTGGCGCTGCTGCACAAGCTGGAGGACATCCTCGACGTCGAGATCCCGCTGGGCGCGCTGCCGGAGCAGGCCGAGGAGTGGCAGCGCACGGTCACCGAGATGGCCGACGAGGACGAGGAGATCAGCGAGTACGTCCGCAGCCTCGAGGAGCGCGGGGACGCCCAGAGCGAGGTCGCGGAACAGGACGTCAGCGGCGACAAGATCGCCGCGGAGTTCGAGCGCTACCTGCGCCGGCGCGGCCGCGGCGGCGGGCAGGAAGGCTTCGGCCTGCGCTGAGCCGTCACCCGAGCCAGCTGGTGGCGAACGCCCGCGCGGGGTTCGCCACCAGCATCGCGGTGACGACGTCGCCGCCGAGCCGCTCGGTCAGCCGGGGCGCCAGCGTCGTGAGCAGGTAGGACGCGCCCGGCTGGTGCCGGGCGGCGGCGGTCGTCGTGTCGCCGCCGAGCAGGATCTGCCCGCCGTGCCCGGCCTCGACGAGCGCTTCGAGGCCGTCGAAGAGCCGCCCGTCGGTGGCGTGGTTGGCCCGTGACGGGCCGTCGAAGCCGAGGAACACGCCGGTCTCGGCGATCTCCCGCTGCAACGGCGGGTCCGGGTTCCGGTTCAAGTGCCCGAGAATCACCTTGCCGGGTGAAATCTCCAGCGTTTCGCAGAGCAGGGCGACCGTCTCCAGCGCGGCCGTGCCGAGTTCGAGGTGCACGGCGATCGGCGCGCCGGTCTCCTGGTGGGCCACCGCGGCGGCGGTCATCGTCAGCCGGGCGTGCGCGTCGATCGTGTGGAAGGCACCGGCGACCTTGATCAGCCCGGCGCGCGGTGCGGTGTCCCCGGTCAGGTCCTCGACGAAGACGCCGGCCAGGTCGTCGACGACCCCGCTCAGTGCGGCCCCCGCGTAGTGCTCGGCGCGGTGCAGGCCGGTGGCGCCCACCAGGTGCACGCCCGTCTCCCGCGAAAGCCGGGCGAGGTCCGGCATCCGGCGGCCGAGGCCGTGCGGCGTCCACTGGACGAGGGCCGCGCCGCCCGCCGCCTTGAAGTGGAGCAGTTGCTCCATGGCGGCTTCCGGGTCGTCCAGTTCCTGACCGGGCAGCAGCTTCGAGGCGAAGAAGAGGTGGTCGTGCGCGTCCGTCACGCCGAGTTCGGCCGGGTCGATGTCGCCCAGCACCGTGCGGACCTTGGGTTCCCCAGTCACGAGGCCGAGTGTAACGTCTCAACCGTTACGATGGCGAGGTGTCCGAAGACTTCCGCCTCGACATGGGCGCCCCCTGGTTGAACCTGCTCGCCACCCGCGGCCGCCACTTCGGGGCCCAGCCGGTCGAGCGGCTGCCGACCGTGGACCGGCTGCGCGAGTGGCTGGCCGCCGCCGAGCTGACCCCGCTGGCCCCGGTCACGGACAGCGACCTCGACCGGGCCCGCGAGCTCCGCGAGACACTGCGGCCGCTGGCGCTGGGCGCGGTCGACGCCCGCGCGCCGACGGCGGAGCAGGTCCGGGCCCTGATGCAGGCACTCGCCCCGGAGCCGGTGCACCTGGCGGCGCTGGAGAGGCTGCACCGGAGTGCCCCGCCGACTGCCGCGGCCGCCTTCGCCCGGCTGGCACACCAGGCCGCCGACTGGCTCACCGGGCCGCTGCGGCACGACCTGCGGGCCTGCCCGGAACAGGACTGCCGGGGTGTCTTCGCCGACCCGGGCGGGCGACGGCGGTGGTGCCCGTCCCCCGCCTGCGCCAGCCGCGGCCGCGTCCGCGCGCTCAGGGAGCGGCGGCGCGAGCGATCATGAGGGCCACAGGATGCGGCGCATCGGCACCGCGCCGCGCGCCCGCTTCCGCCATTCGCGCGGGTAGCCCAGCGAGACCTCCTCGAACCGGACGCCGTCGGCCTCCGTGCTGCGCGGGATGTGCAGGTGGCCGTACACGGCGATCTCCGCGCGGTAGCGGACGTGCCAGTCCTCGGTCTTCGTCGTGCCGCACCACAGCGCGAACTCCGGCCAGTACAGCGGCGCCGTCGGGTGGCGGTGCAGGGGCCAGTGGGACATCAGGATCGTGCCGTGGTCCGCGGGGATCGCGTCGAGGCGTTCGGTGCTGAGCTTCAGGCGGTCCTCGCACCACGCCTGGCGGCTCGGGTACGGGTCCGGGTACAGGAAGTACTCGTCCGTGCAGACCACGCCGGCCTCGCGGGCCTGGCGCAGGGCCTCCTCCAGGGACTTGCCCTCCGCCTCCGGCGTCCGCCAGCTGTAGTCGTAGAGCAGGAACAGCGGCGCGATCGTCAGCGGCCGCGAACCGTACCGCCAGACCGGGAACTCGTCCTCGGGCGTCAGCACGTCGATCTCGCGGCACTGTTCGACGAGGTACTCGTACCGGGCCTGGCCGCGCAGCTGGCACTCGTCGTTCTTCGTCGTCCACAGCTCGTGGTTGCCCGGCACCCACACGACCTTCGCGAACCGGCTGCGCAGGGTTTTCAGCGTCCCGATCGTCGCTTCGGCCAGCTCGGCGACGTCGCCGGCGACGAGCAGCCAGTCTTCGGGGGTTTCCGGCACGACCGAGTCGAGGATCGGGCCGTTGCCCTCGTGGGTCACGTGAAGGTCGCTGGTGGCGAAGAGGTGCGGCACCCCTCCACCGTAACCACCGCGGCCGGGGAAGCTACGCGAAACCTGCGGATCCCTTCCCGACGGGGCCGGTATCCCCTCGAACGACCCCCGGGCCGTGGCGAGCTACGGCTTCGCCGACGAGGCCACCCGGTACCGCCGCACCGGCTGCCGGGTCCACCCCCGGCGCGGCAGCAGCACCAGCGCGCCGCCGAGGACGTAGACAGCCGCCTGGACGTCCAGCAGCACGGCGGGCCCGGTCGCCGCGACGAGCGTGCCGGCCAGCAGGGCGCCCGCGGTGGTGAAGGTGGCGACCACGGCGAACGTCGTGCTCAGCACCCGCCCGGCCCGTTCGGGCGCGACCGCGCTCTGGATCTCCGACAGCACCCCGGCGCCGACGGCCACGCCGGGCGCCCCGACCACGACGAACAGCCCGACGTACACGCCCAACGCCGTCGTGACCGGCGAAAGGTTCCAGATCACCGCGGACACCAGGCCCAGCGCGAGCGAACCCCAGCCGAGCAGTGCGGCCGGCGCCACCCGCCGCGCGACGGTGGCCAGGGCGAACCCGGCGGCCAGCCCGCCGAGCGCCTGCACCCCGCGCAGCAGGCCGGCGTCGGCTTCGCTGCCGCCGAGCACGTCCAGGACGTAGACCACGAACAGCACCAGGAACATCCCCTGCGCCAGCGACGTGCACACCAGCGCGGCCCCGGTGCGCCGGAGCCGCCGGTTGCGGGTCAGCTCGCGCAGGCCGTCGAGCCAGGCCCGCACCACCGGCTCGCGCGCGGACGCCGTCACCGGCGCGGCGACCCGGCGGAACGGCTTGGCCAGCAGGGCCGCGGCGACCACGAGGACGGCCAGGTAGCCGGTGATCACGTCGGCGAGCCCGCCGAAGCCCAGCAGCGCCCCGCCCGCCCAGCCGCCGGCCAGCCGGGCGACACTGCCGTTGACGCTCATCAGCCCGTTCGCCGCGGTGACCTCCGCGACGCCGACGAGTTCCGGCACGAGCGCGTTGCGCGCGGGTTCGAACACCGACGCCAACGCCGCCTGGGCGGCCATCACCGCGTACACGAGCGCGACGCCGGGCTCGGCCAGCAGCGGAAGGGCCACGACGGCGAGCCCGCAGCACACGCCGAACAGCACCGCACGGCGGTTCCAGCGGTCGGCGACGACGCCGGCGACCGGGCTCAGCAGCACGGCGGGCAGCAGGCCGAGGACGATGCTCAGGGCCGTCGTCGCGGCGGAGCCGGTGCGCTGGAAGACGTAGACCGGCAACGCCACCTGCAGCATCCACTCGGCCGTCTCGCCGAAGAACGCGGCGACCCACAGCCGCGTGAACGCGGGCACCCCCAGCAGCTGTTTCATTCCTCCGCCTTCCCCGAGTGCTCGATGCGCGGGAACGCCCGCAGGCCGACGTGCACCGGGCGCGCGCCGGCCGGGGCGTCGGTGCGGATGGCGCCGACGTAGGGCCGGACCAGCGCATCGATCGCCTCGGCCAGCCGGGTCAGCTCCGCCGGCGTGACGCGCAGCGCGTAGGTGGTCAGCCCGGCCGCGGCGCGCCAGGCCGGGTCGAGGTCGTCGAGGGAATCCAGGTAACGCTGGGTCAGCTCCTGTTCGTGGGTCAGCTGCGCGCCGACCACGCCCAGCTGCGCCGCCCGGTGCGCCGGGTCCTCGGCCAGCTCCCCCAGCTCCAGGCCGACCTGCCGGGCGCGCCACGGCCGTTCGCGGCCGTCCTCGGCCTCGGCCCGCTCGACCAGGCCGTACTGGGCGAGCTGCCGCAGGTGCCAGCTGCAGTTGGACGCGGTCGAGCCGACCGCCTCGGCGCACTCGCTCGCGGTGCGCGGGCCGACCGAGGTCAGGTGGTTCAGCAGCGCCGACCGCAGGGGGTGCGCCAGCGCGCGCAGCAGCTCGACGTCTTCGATCCGCTTGCGCGGCGGCAGCGCGGCCATCGGTCGTCCAATCTGAAAGAGTCATTTCGAAAGTCTTCTTTCATAGTTGGTCCCGCCTGCGGGTTTGTCAACCGGCTTCGCTATCGTTCGCGCAGCAGTGACTGCACCGGGCAGTGACTGCGTCGTCACCCGACCTTGGATGGACGTTGCCCGACCAGCGCGAACTCGCCACCGCCGCCGCCCTCGCCCTCCCCCGCTTCGTCGGGTCGACCGCCCTGTTCCACGCGGCGGTCGCCGAGCGGATGGGCGTCACCCCGACCGAGCTGCACTGCCTGCACCTGCTCCACGGCGGCGTCAGCGATTCGCCGTCCGAGCTCGCGCGGCTGCTCGGCATGAGCACGGGCGCCTTCACCCGGCTGCTCGACCGGATGGCGCGGCACCGCCTGGCCGAGCGCGCCCCGGATCCCGCCGACCGCCGCCGGCTCGTCGTCCGGCCGCTGCCCGACCGGATGGCCGAGCTCGCCGAGCTCTACGCGCCGATGGCCCGGTTCGTCGGCGAGCGCCTGGCCCGGTTCGACCGCCGCCAGCTGACCGCCCTGCTGGAGTTCCTGACCGACGGCAGCTCGGCGGCCGACCGGTCGGCCGCCGAGCTGCCGGTTGTGTCCCAGGGCATATCCCGGTGACTAACAGTACTGG
>NZ_JBEXKX010000067.1:0-37971 GCF_040609695.1 Amycolatopsis sp. NPDC004625 | reverse complement strand
CTCCCCGCCCGCGCGCCCGCGGCCCCCCCCCCCCCCGCCCGGGTTGTGGGGGTGGGGGGCAAAACCCCCCCCCAACCACTCACGACCAGCCACGGCAGACCCCTCACCGCGACCTCCGCGCCTGAGATAGTAGCCATGTACTTAGTAGCCATGTACTGTATCTGGCATGAGCACTCCGGGACACCTTGTCTGGCGCCTCTCCACGAAGTGGCGGGTGGCGGTGGACCGCGCCCTCGCCCCGGCCGGGCTGACGCACGCGCAGTACGTCTTCCTCTCCTCGCTCTTCGGCCTGGAACGCGCCGGGGCGAGCCCGAGCCAGCGCGAACTGGCCGACCACACCGGGCTGGAAGCGCTCTACGTCTCCAAGCTCGCGCGCACCCTCGACGCCGAGGGCCTCGTCGAGCGCACCCGCGATCCCGCCGACACCCGGACCGTCCGGCTGCGCCTCACCGCCCGCGGGCGTGAGGTGACCGAGCCGGCGATCGCCACCGTGGCCACGCTGCTCGACCGGCTCCTCGCCCCCCTCGGCGGCCGGGACGGCGACCGCACCGCGGCGCTGGCGCGCGAACTCACCGTTCTCCTCGACACCCCGTTGGAGTGAAAGCCATGCTGCACCACGAAGAAACCGGCACCGGCGCCCCGATCGTCTTCCTGCACGGCAACCCGGGCTCGTCGCACGGCTGGCGGCACGTCCTGCCGCACGTCGGCGGCGCCCGCCTGCTGGCCCCCGACCTCATCGGCATGGGCCGCTCGCCCAAGCCGGACATCGCCTACTCCTTCGCCGACCACGCAACCCACCTGGACGCCTGGTTCGACTCGCTCGACCTGTCCGACGTCGTCCTCGTCGGCCACGACTGGGGCGGCGCACTCGCCTTCGACTGGGCCGCCCGGCACCCGGACCGGGTCCGAGGGGTCGCGTTCTTCGAGACCATCGTCAAGCCCATGGCGTGGACCGACCTGTCCCCGCAGGCGGCCGAGCGGTCCCGCAAGATCCGGACGCCCGGTGTCGGCGAGGACCTGGTGCTGGCCCAGGACCTGTTCATCCGCCAGGCGTTCACCGGCGGGGTCCGCACCCCGGTCGGCGACGACGACCTCGCCGCGTACCTCGCCCCGTTCCCGACGCCGGAAAGCCGTCGCCCGGTCCTCGCCTGGGCGCGTCAGCTGCCGCTCGGCGGCGACCCGGCGGAGCTGGTCACCCGCATCGAGGCCTACGACGAGTGGCTGGCCGGCAGCGACCGCACGCCGAAGCTGCTGATGACGTTCGAAGGCTCACCGACGCTGCTCATCGGCGAGGAAATGGCGCGGTGGTGCGCGGACCACGTCGCCGCGCTCGACGTCGTCGCGTGCGGGGAAGCCGGGCACCACGCGCAGGAGGACCGGCCCAAGGAGATCGCCGCCGAGCTCGCGGCGTGGCTGGACCGGCACGGCCTCCGCTGAACCCTCACGTGTGCCGCAGGGGCGGCACCGCCGCCACGCCGAGGACGCGCGCCGCGACCCACGCCAGCGCGTCGGCGGTGCGGGCCGGGGTGTCCGACGGCTGCATGACGTGGCTGAGGACGGTCCGGACGACCAGGTCGATCACCACCGCGACCCGGTCGTCGGCCAGCGGGGGCCGGTAGGCCGCCACGCGGACGGCGAGCACCGCCTTCGCCTGGGTCAGCAACGCGCCCGCGTCGGTGGTCAGCAGCGGGAGGAGTTCGGGGGCGGAACCGTGGGTGGCCGAGGCGATCGCGCGCAGCAGCGTGTTGTCGTCGGCGAGTTCGAGGACCGCGCGGACGGCGTCGTAGATCGCCTCGACGAGGTCGTCCGGGTGGCGGTCGAAGGCGGCGCCGACGACCGAGAGGAACCGGTCGAGCTCGTGCGCGACCATCGCCTCGGCCAGCGCGGCCTTGGAGCCGATCTCGTTGTAGACGGTCTGGCGGCTGACGCCGGCCAGCTCCGCCAGCCGGGCCATCGTGACCGCCGGCCACCCCGACTTCGCCGTCAGCTCGATGGCCGCGGTGATGATCGGCCGCCGGTGCTGGCCGCCCTCGGGCGGCGCCGGAAGCGCCCCGCTCATGATCGCCCATCCTAGGCGGTGCCGCGCCCGGCCGGGCGCACCCGCCCCGGCGCGACGAAGTCGACCTTCTCGCGCACGCCGCAGTCCGGGCAGCACCAGGAGTCCGGGATGGCCGCCCACGGCGTGCCGGCCGGGAACCCCTCCCGCGGATCGCCGCGCTCTTCGTCGTAGACGTACCCGCAGCCGGGGCACATGCCGCCTTCGGTGGCGTCGCCGCGGGTGTCGGCGACGACGTCCGCGGCCGCCGTGACCCGGGTTCCGTAGCGGGCCAGGACCTGGGCGCGCTTGCCGGGCTGGATGTTGGCGCGGGTGATGTCGCCGTCGTAGTGCGCGAGCACCCGCGGGTCCATCACCCGGCGCCACAGCGGCGGGACGAGGGCCAGCACGATCATCCCGGCGTACCCGGTGGGCAGCACCGGCGACTCGGCGAAGTCGCGCAGCGTCTGGTAGCGCCGCGTCGGGTTGGCGTGGTGGTCGCTGTGCCGCTGCAGGTGGTAGAGCAGGACGTTGGTGGCGATGTTGTTGGAGTTCCAGCTGTGGCTGGGGTTCACCCGCTCGTAGCGGCGTTTGCCTTCCGCGCCGACGCGCTGCCGCCGCATGCCGTAGTGCTCCATGTAGTTGACGACCTCCAGCAGCGAAAACCCGACCACGGCCTGGATCACCAGGTAGGGCAGGACACCGGGGCCGAGCCACGCGACCACCGCCGCCCACAGCACCGCGGACATCAGCCACGCGTTGAGCACGTCGTTGCCGAGCCGGAGCGGGTGGCGGTCGCGCCGGGCGTAGCGCTTGCGCTCCAGCCGCCACGCCGACTTGAGCGAGCCGAACACCGTGCGCGGCCAGAAGCGGTAGAAGCTTTCGCCGACGCGGCTGCTCGCCGGGTCCTCCGGCGTCGCCACGCGGACGTGGTGGCCGCGGTTGTGCTCGATGTAGAAGTGGCCGTAGAAGCTCTGCGCCAGGGCGATCTTGGACAGCCAGCGCTCGTGGCTTTCCTTCTTGTGGCCCAGTTCGTGCGCGGTGTTGATGCCGATCCCGCCGATGCACCCGATGGAGACGGCGAGCCCGATCTTGTCGGCGACGCCGAGACCGCCGCGGGCGATCAGCCAGCACGCGGCGGCGAAGCCGAGGTACTGGACGGGCAGGAAGGCGAAGGTGATCCAGCGGTAGTAGCGGTCGTTCTCCAGCCGCGCGAGGACGTCGTCGGGCGGGTTGCTGCGGTCGAGCCCGGCGAGCAGGTCGATGACCGGCACGACCACGAGGATCACGACGGGCCCGATCCAGAACCAGCCGCCCCACCCGGTGGCGGCGTGCAGCCCGATGGCGAGGAACGCCAGTGACGGGACGACGAGGCCGATCAGCCAGAGGTACCGCTTGCGGTCGCGCCAGAGTTCGGTCGAGCCGGCGGGCACGGTCCCGGTCACTTCGCTCATCACACCCTCCTTGGCGGCTGAGTGGACACGACCATAGAGGATGTACAGGCAGGTTGACAATCTTCGAATGGATGTAAAGACGCCTCTCGCCCACCTCTCAGCGTCACGTGACGAAGGAGTGAACCCACGGCGAACGCGCGTCCGGGCACTCCCGTTGCCCTTCTTTCCGCCGCCGCGAACCGCGTCGCACACCGATCCGGCGGAATTCACTTTCACCCGTTCGGCCCAGTGATCGGCGTCCGGAATTCACCCGCGGCGCCGGTACCAGAGGAAATGCCGGTAATCGCCTCGCCGCACACGGTAAACGCCGTTCGCCACCAGCCGGACGAGTGTCCGGAAGCCGGGTCGCACCGAACAGGTGTCAGGGGTTCGTGGTAAAAAACGGACCCTGATCGATTCTGCGGCAACACGGAGGGTGAGGCGAAGACGGGTGACGGCGGCCGCTGTGTCCCATCGTCGTGTCCGCTTCCTCGTCCGGGTCCCCATTCCTCGCCGACCGTCACTCAGGAGTTCGTGAACCGCCGTGCTGAACAAAGACCCCAGGGACGACTCGGACAAGCCGTACGACAAGTCGATCCGCAAAAGGCTGACCAGGACCGTTCTCATTCCCAGCGTGACCCTGCTGGTGCTGTGGATCGCGGTCTCCTCCTACTTCCTCTTCAACGGCGTTTACGTCCGGCTCGTCGCGGCTTCCGTGCGTGAGGTGTCGATCCCCGCCGCCACCGCGCTGGCCGAGTTCCAGAAGGAACGCCAGACCGCGCTGCAGTACCTGGACGACCCGGGCCTCGGCCCGGCCCGGCTCCAGCAGCAGCAGAAAGCCACCGACGAAAAGCTGTCCGCGCTGAAGGACGCCTTCGCCGCGACGATCTCCAACGCCCCCGACGAGATCGCGTCCAAGGTCAACGCGCTGAAGTCGCAGTTCGACCAGCTGCCCGTGCTGCGCTCGCAGATCAGCTTCCGCAGCATCGACCGGGCGCAGGTCAACTCCTACTACAACGGCGTGATGGACACCGCGTCCAACCTCTTCGACACCCAGGCCCGCGTGGTGCCCGACGCCGAAGCCGCGACCGGTGGCATCACGGCGACGTCGGTCTTCCGCGCCGGGGACATGATGTCGCGGGAGACGTCGCTGGCCTCGACCGCGTTCGCCGCCGGCACGTTCGCGCCCGACGACTTCGCGCAGTTCGCCCGGCTGTCCGGCCTCTACCGGACGCAGCTGGCGCAGATCGCGCCGTTCCTCGACCCCGGCGTCCGCCAGAAGTACCAGGCGCTGACCACCAGCACCGCCTGGCGGCAGCTGGCGACGGCCGAAGAGGCGATCGTCAAGCACGGCCCGTGGTCGACCGGCGAGCAGAACACCGTCCCGGTGTCCGAAACGGACTGGGAGAACGCGACGACCCAGGTCGCCCAGGGCCTCAACGACCTGGCGATCACCCAGGCGGACAAGGTTTCCGCGGCCGCGATCGACGCCGGTGACGCGCAGCTGCGCAACGTCATCATCGGCAGCATCGTCGCCCTGCTGGCGTCACTGGCCGCGATCATCGTCGCGGTGCGGGTGTCCCGCTCGCTCGTCGACCGCGCGCTGATGACCCGCCTCGCGCGGCTGCGCAACGACTCGCTCGACCTCGCCCGCAACCGGCTGCCGGGCATCGTGGAACGGCTCAAGAGCGGCGAATCCGTCGACCTCTCCGAAGAGCTGCCGCAGCTCGACCACGGCCGCGACGAGATCGGCCAGGTGGCCGAAGCGTTCAACGTCGCCCAGCTGACCGCCGTCAACGCGGCGGCCAGCGAGGCGAAGGCCCGCAGCGGTGTGCACAACGTGTTCCTCGGCATCGCGCACCGCAACCAGGTACTCGTGCACCAGCAGCTGCAGATCCTCGACGAGATGGAAGCGCGCGAGGACGACTCGACGCAGCTGGCGTCGCTGTTCCAGCTCGACCACCTCGCCGCCCGCGCCCGCCGCACCACCGAGAACCTGATCATCCTCGGCGGCAAGCAGCCCGGCCGCCGCTGGCGCAAGCCGGTCGCGCTGATGGAGGTCCTGCGCGCGGCGGTCTCGGAAACCGAGCAGTACGCGCGGGTCCAGGTCGAGCAGGTGGCCGACGTCGCGATCAACGGCGCCGCGGTGGCCGACACCATCCACCTCGTCGCCGAGCTGGTCGACAACGCGACGTCGTTCTCGCCGCCCGGCTCGCCGGTCGAGGTGACCAGCCGGATGGTCGCGCGCGGCGTCGTCGTCGACGTCTCGGACCAGGGGCTCGGCATGAAGGACGGCGTCCGCGAATGGGCGAACGCGATGATGGCCGAGGCGCCCGAATTCGACGCGATGGCGCTGCGGGCCGACTCCAGCCTCGGCCTGTTCGTGGTCGCGCGGCTGGCGGCCCGGCTCGGCATCACCGTCACCTTCGACCCGTCCCGCTACGGCGGCCTCCGCGCCACCGTCCTCATCCCCACCCAGCACCTGGCCGGCCAGAACGCCGACCAGGGCGGCGCCCCCGCCGCCACGCCGGCGGAGGACACCGCGGTCCTCGCCCCGGTCGGCGCACCCGCGCCGCAGGCAGCAGAAAGCTCGCTCCGCACGATGGACACGCCCAGCTCGTTCAGCGGCCAGATCCCGATGAAGCGAGACACCAAGCCGAGGCCGTACCCGGCACGCGCGCTCCCGTCGCCCGACGACCTGCCGTCCGTCCCGGCGGCGGTGCCGGAGCCGGTGGCCGTCGCCGAGCCGGAACCCCAGGTCAAGCCGACCGACGACCGGCCGCGGCTGCCGCGGCGGGAGCCCCAGCAGAACCTCGTCGCCCAGCTCGAGAACGAACCCGACGACAGCGAAGACGACGTCGTGGCGCCCGGCGAAGGCACCGCACGCACGCTCGCGGCGTTCCACAAGGGCACCCGCCGCGGCCGCGGCGGGCCGGACGACTCGTAGCCCGCGACCGCACCCACAGGAAAGTCCACACACCGAAAGTCAGGGTCAGACGTCGAATGAACGAGTACGGGAACCCCAAACCCGATCTCAACTGGTTGCTCGATGACATGGTGAACCGCGTGGTCGGCGCGCAGAACGCCATCGTGCTGTCCGCCGACGGGCTGCTGATCGGCAAGTCGGCCGGGATGAGCAAGGACGACTCGGACCAGCTGTCGGCCATCGCCTCCAGCCTGCAGAGCCTCGCCAAGGGGGTGAGCAAGCAGTTCAACCGCGGCCCGGTGCTGCAGAACATGATCGAGATGGAGCGCGGCTACCTGTTCGTCTCGGCCGCCGGCCAGGGTGCCTGCCTCGCCGTGCTGGCCGCGGACAACGTCGACGTGGAAATGATCGCCTACGAAATGAGCCGGCTGGTGAAGCGGGTCGGGGACTACATGGCGTCGGCGCCGCGCGAAGCGGCGTCGGTCCTGCGGGAGGCCACATGAGTTCCGACGAAGGCTGGTATGACGAGGCGGCCGGACCACTGGTCCGGCCCTACACCATCACGAGCGGCCGGACCCCGGCCGGCACCGCGCGGCTCGACCTGTCCACACAGGTCATGACGTTGCGGTCGGAGCAGGAGCCGGCCGGGCTGGGCCCGGAGCACGTGGCGATCGTGCAGCTGTGCCGCCACCCGGTGTCCGTGGCCGAGATCGCCGTCTACGTGAAGATCCCGCTGGGGGTGGTGCGGGTGCTCGTCGGCGACCTGATCGAACGCGGCCTCGTCATCACGCGCTCCCCTGCCCACAACCCGGCGCAGGCGCCGGACCTCGAAACTCTCCAGGCGGTTCTCGATGGCCTCATCAAGTACTGACGGCACCGGGGCGGACATGGTCCCCACCCCGGTCAAGATCATCATCGCCGGCGGGTTCGGCGCCGGGAAGACCACGATGGTCGGTTCGGTCAGCGAGATCCCGCCGCTGACCACCGAAGAGGTGCTCACCGAGGCGAGCGCCGGGGTGGACGACCTGTCCGGCGTCGAACGGAAGACGACGACGACGGTCGCGCTGGACTTCGGCCGGATCACCATCTCGCCGCGGCACGTGCTGTACCTGTTCGGGACGCCGGGCCAGGCGCGCTTCTGGTTCATGTGGGACGACCTCGCGCGCGGCGCGATCGGGACGGTCGTGCTGGTGGACACCCGCCGGCTGGAGACCAGCTTCGCCGCGATCGACTTCTTCGAACGCCGGAAGATCCCGTTCGTCGTCGCGGTCAACTGTTTCGACAACGCCCCGCGCTACACCGCCGACGAGATCCGCGAAGCGCTGGTCGTCCCGGACCGTGTGCCGATCGTCATGTGTGACGCACGCGACCGTGACTCCAGCAAGCTCGCGTTGATCCGCTTGGTCAAGCACGCGATGACGGTGGTCCCGGCCCGGGTCTGAGACCTGCGCGTTGTCCGGTTTTGTCTCCTCTGGACACCGCCGGAGTCCGTTGTGGCCCTGCGTGGCCACGGCGGACACCGGCGTACCCACATGGCCCAATTGGTTGGACCACCCGGGTGCAGCCTTTTAGTTGAGCACGCATCAAACTGATAGCATCCGCTCGTGACCAGTCGCGTGCCGGAGTTTCCTGAATATATAAGGGAAAACTATCCGGCACAGGGTCGTCTCTTCGGTGACTTCCTGGGTGGACTGTGGGCGGCCGCGTGCGAAGCGCTCGACGTCCCGCTGGAGCAGTCCGTCCGGACGACCCGGATGCTGCGCGCGCTGCTGCCGCCGTGGGCGCACGAGCGGATCGGGACGACCCCCGCCCAGCCGTCCTATGTGGCGGACGACGGGTTCCCGGCCGAGATGTCGGTGAACTGGTCGGGCGACCGGCCGGAGCTGCGCGTGCTGTTCGACAGCCTCGGCCACGAGATCGTCTGGCCTGGTGAGAGCGGTTTCCGGGCCCGGCGCTTCGAGCACGTCCGGGAGACGTTCACCCCGCGCGCGGGCCGCCCGTCGCCGGCGCCGCTGTGGCATTCGATCGCCTGGCGCCCGCCGTCGGGGATCGTCCACAAGACCTACTTCGGGCTGTACTCGTGGCCGCACGCGCAGCGCGAAACCGCGGTGGCGGAAGCGATGGAGCGGCTGGGCATGGCCGCCGCCTGGGACGACGCCCGCCGTCGCGTCGAAACTGTCGAAGGCGACCGCGAGATCGAGTTCTTCGCCGTCGACCTGGCCGACGAGGCCCACGCGCGGGTCAAGATCTACTACCGCAACCACGAAGCCGGCCTCGCCGAGGTCGAGCGGGTGGCTTCGGCGGCCTTGAACCACGACCCGGCCCGCGCGCGGGCCGCCTACCGGACGCTGGCGGGCGACCGCACCGACGCCGGCGAAGCGGCCTTGAGCTGCCTGGCCTTCCGGTCCGGTGTGGACCGCGCCGCGGAGTCCACGACGTACCTGCGGCTGCCCGACCTCGCGCCCGACGACCGGGAAGCCGTGGAACGCACCGCCACGCTGCTGCACGACCAGGGCGTGGACCCCGGCCGGTTCCGCGCGCTCGCCGCCGCGTTGACCCCCGGGCCACTGGCGGACAGCCGGGGCGTCCTGGAGCTCGTGAGCTTCCGCGCGGCGGCCCGGCACGGCGACGTCACCACCTACTTCCGGCTCCCCGTCTACGACCGGCCCCCGCCGTCGCCCCTCTCGCCCGTCGATCTCGCCTGGCGGTTCCCGGAAGGATGATCCCGTGCAGCACCCCCGTGAGGAGCAGAGCGTGACCCAGGACGTCGAGCGCGTGGCCCGCCACAACGAGCAGCGGCAACGGGAGTACGAGTCGTCGGACCTGATCCGGCTGCTGACCGACGAGAACACGACCGCCGAGACGAAGAAGGCGGTGCTCACCTACCTGCAGCCGTGGTCGAACGCGTTCCAGCGGATGATCAGTGCCCGCGTCACGTTCGAGAGCGACCCGGAACTGCGGGCGCTCGCGTGTGAGCACCAGCAGGAAGAGGTCGGCCACGACCGGATCCTGGCCCGCAGCCGCGCCGACGACCGGGAACTGGTCTGGGACCCGGTGATCGAGATGGGCGCGTCCTGGTTCGTCGACCAGTTCGCGATCCTGCCGGGCGTGCAGCGGGCCGCACTGGCGCACCTGGCGCTCGAAGCCGGCAGCCTGGTGTTCAGCCAGGCGGGCACGCGCGCGTTCCCGGAAGACGAGTACTTCGAGCTGCACGACGAGGCCGACGTCGAGCACCTCGAGATGGGGTACGACATCCTGCGGCGGCGCAGCGACTGGACGGTGGACGCGGTGGTCGAGGTGCTCGACCGCGCGTGGCAGGTGATCGGCGTGGTTTCCGACCGCATCGCGGAGTGCGCCCGCCGCGATACCGTGGCGGCATGACGGCGACCGAAGCCCGCACCACCGCCGCGGAAGCGGCCGACGCGTACCGGGAAGCCTTCGGCGACCGCCTGATCGGCGCGTACCTGCTGGGCAGCCTGTCGTACGGCGGCTACTCCCCCGCGGTGAGCGACATCGACCTGGCGATCGTCCTGACCGACGTCCGCGACGGCGACCGCGAGTCGGTCGCGGCCACGACGGAGGCACTGCAGGCCCGAAGCCCGTTGCACCGCAAGCTTTCGGTGTTCTGGGCTTCCCTGCCCGCCCTGCGCGCGGGCGAGGACGACGGCCGCTTCCCGGCCCTGGACCGCCTCCAGCTGGCCGAACACGGCCGGGTGCTCCTCGGCGACGACGTCACCCCGGAGGTGGCCCGGCCGGCGGCGGCGGAACTGCTGCTGGAGAGCGCGAAGTTCGCGATCGCGATCCTGGCGGCCGACGAGGTGACGGCGGAGTTCCGCGAGCCACGCCGTCTCCTGGCCGACGAGGTGTGGTTCACGAAGGCGGTGTTCTTCCCGGTCCGGTTCCGGTGTTCGGCCACGAGGGGCTCGGGCCGCGCGGCGACGAACGACGAATCGCTCGAGTGGTACCTGGCGCAGCCGGACGCACATTCGAAGTCGCTGGTCCGGTTGGCCGCGAAGGTGCGCGAGGGGCATCCACTGGACGCGGCGGAGGCCGAGCCGGAACTGGCGGCGGGGCTGGTTCCGTTGTACCGCTACTACATCGAGGCCGAGATCGAGCGGCTGCGGGAGGCCGGCGGTCCGGAGGACGTCCTCGCCGCCTTCGAGGACTGGAACAAGCGGCTGGGGTGAAGCGGCCGGCGGCGTGCGGGGAAGCACACCGCCGGCCTCAGCGCAGGGTCAGCGGCGTCTCGGCCGCCACCCGGGTCAGCTTTTCCGGGTTGCGCACGTAGTACAGGCCGGCGATCCGGCCCCCTTCGACGCGGACGGCCATGACGCCGTCGAACGCGCCGTCCACGTGCAGGGCCAGGGCCGGGCTGCCGTTCACCGTCATCGGCGCGGTGGTCAGGTCCACCTCGGTCTTGCCGATGCCGCCGACGATGAACCGGCCCACCTTGGCCGCGCCGGCCACCGGGCGCAGGGCCGCCTGCTTGACCCCGCCGCCGTCGCTCATCAGGACCACGTCCGGGGCCAGCAGGTCCAGCAGCCCCTGCAGGTCCTGGCCTTCCAGCGCCCGCTGGAAGGACTCCAGCACCGCCCGGGTCTCCCGCGCCGAAACCACCTCGCGCGGCCGTCGGGCGTCGACGTGCCGGCGGGCCCGGTGGGCGATCTGGCGGACCGCGGCCGGGCTCTTCCCCACCGCCGCCGCGATTTCGTCGTACCCGACGTCGAACACCTCGCGCAGCACGAACACCGCGCGTTCGGTCGGTGCGAGCGTCTCGAGGACCAGCATCAGCGCCATCGACACGCTTTCCGCGAGCTCGACGTCCTCGGCCACGTCCGGGGTCGTCAGCAGCGGTTCCGGCAGCCACGGCCCGACGTACGCCTCCTTGCGGCGCTTCATCGTGCGCAACCGGTTCAGCGCCAGCCGGGTCGTGATCCGGACCAGGTAGGCCCGCTCGTCGCGCACGCCGGCCGGGTCGACCTCGGCCCAGCGCAGCCACGTCTCCTGGAGGACGTCCTCCGCGTCGGCCGCCGAGCCGAGCATCTCGTAGGCGACGGTGAACAACAGGTTCCGGTGGGCGACGAAAGCCTCGATCACCGCTTCTCCCTCCCTCACGCCGCGAACCCGGCCCAGGCGACGAACGCCGCCACCGTCAGGTAACCCAGGTTCAGGACGGCGAACCCGGCACTGCCGTGCCGGACGTGGGTGATCATCGCACCCACCATCAGCAGCACCCAGCAGACGGCGGTCACCGGTACGAGCACCGGCGCGATCCCGGTCGCCGCGGGCAGGACGAGGCCGAGCGCGGCGAGCAGCTCCAGCCCGCCGAGGCTCTTGACGAAGCCGGTGCGGGCGTCGGCGGTCCATTCGCCGCCCCGCGCGGCCGCGAGCTTCTCGCGGGGCACGAACACTTTGCTGACGCCCCCGGTCAGGGCTACGACGGCCAGCAGGCCGGCGGCGATCCACCGGGCGAGGTCCATGGGGGTCTCCTTCCGTTCGGCCTCAAGACACCGCCCGGCGGACGCTTGTGACAGCGTTGATTCTGTACCTACTAGTATGTACAGTCGAGCCCCATGGGGACCAGGGACCAGCTCATCGACAGCGCCCGCGAACTGCTGTGGGAACGCGGCTACGTCGGCACCAGCCCCAAGGCCATCCAGCAGCGGGCGGGCGCCGGCCAGGGCAGCATGTACCACCACTTCGCCGGCAAGAAGGAACTCGCGCTGGCCGCCGTGCGGCGCAGCGCCGAGGAACTGCTGGCCGCCGCCGACGAGCAGCTGAGCACGCCCGGCACCGCCGTCGAGCGCATCACCGCCTACCTGCGGCGCGAACGCCAGGTCCTCAAGGGCTGTCCCATCGGCCTGCTCACGCAGGATCCCGACATCGTGGCCGATCCCGTCCTGCGCGCTCCGGTGGACGAGACGCTCACCCACGTCCGCGCCCGGCTGGCCGAGGTGCTCGACGAAGGCCGCGACGCCGGGGAACTGCCCGCCACGCTCGACACCGCCGCGCTGGCGGCCACGATCGTCGCCGTCCTGCAGGGCGGTTACGTGCTGGCGCGCGCCGCCGACCGCCCCGAGCCGTTCGACCAGGCCGTCTCCGGCGTGCTCGCGCTGCTCACCACCCACTGACCGCGGGGAGAACCGCCGTGCACGTCCGCCACGTTCCGTCCACCAGCACGCCCGCGCCCGCCGAGGCGGTCACCGGCAGCGCGTGGATCACCTCGCTCGCCGTTCCCGAAGGCGCGTCGCGCACCCGGGTCGACCGCGTGCAGTTCGCCCCCGGGGCCCGCACGCGCTGGCACCGGCACCCGCTCGGCCAGGTCCTCGTCGTCACCGAAGGCACCGGTTACGTCCAGCGCCGCGGCGGGCCGGCGCAGCTGATCAGGCCGGGTGACACCGTCCGCGTCGACGCCGGCGAGTGGCACTGGCACGGCGCCACCGACACCACATCGATGACGCACCTCGCGATCGAGGAACTGCCCGCCGACGGGACCGCGACCGAGCTCGGCGAACCCGTGGGCGACGCCGAGACCGCGGCCGTCCCGGCCGTCACCCGCACGCTGGTGCTGGCCCAGTCCCTTCCGGAACCGCGCGTGATCGACCATTTCGAAGGCCGTCGCATCACCATCGCCCCGCACCACAGCCCCGGCCTGCACGTCCACAACGGACCGGTTTTCGGCAGCATCGAAACGGGCAGCGCGGTCTACCGGATCGAAGGCGAACCCGAGTCGGTGCTCACCCCCGGCGATGTCTTCTACGAGCCCGAATCGACGCGCATCGCGCGGTTCGACGCGCAGGCGGACGGCGTCACGTTCCTCGCCTGGTTCCCGGCCGGACCGGGCGAAACCCCGCAGCTGACCCCACTCGGCAGCTGACCCCGCACTCCACGCCTCACCGAGGTACACGGCTGCGGGTTCACCGCGGTTCACCACATTTCCGAACTCTTTCCTCACGGGACAAAGCTCTGGACAACGGGGTGCGCACGGGTCACGATAACGCCGTGCCCGCACCGCATTGATCTCCCCCGAGAGAATCGGTGAACGCCTCACAAGACGGGCATTGTTACCGCTAACAGGGAACCGCCCACCGGTGTCGGGCCGGTGGATTCCCTGGATTCTCCCGTCCCTGAACCCCACGGAGTGACCCCATGCCCGGAAACACGGGAAAGCACCGCATCTCCCGACGAACGAAGATCGCGACCGCCGCCATCGCGCTCGCCGTGGCCGCCGGCGGCATCGCGGTGGCGACCACCTTCGGCGAGCCCGGCCAGGCCAGCGCCGACGAGGCCGACCCGGCGCTCTACATCGACATCCTCAAGGTCGCGCCGAACAACACCGCCCCCGCGAACTCGCGCGGCGCGTCCACCGGCACGTTCACCGTGGACTGCGGCCGCAACGAGAACCAGCACTTCAACCCGGACAACTTCGTCGCCCAGCCCGGCATCCGCAACGGCGCCCAGCACCTGCACGACTACGTCGGCAACCTTTCGTCCAATGCGGACTCCAACAACAAGAGCCTCGAAGCGGCCGGCACCACGTGCAAGAACGGGGACAAGTCGGCCTACTTCTGGCCGGTGGTGCGCATCGACACCGGCGACAACGAGAAGAACCCGCCGGCGAAATCCCCCGACGGCGACCGCGGCCAGGCCGCCCGGGACGGCGCCTCCCCGGTGATCACCTGTCCGGACGTGGCCAGCAAGCTCCCCGACGTCCCCGACTCGGCGATGGCCGAGGTCAACCGCAACCTCGACCTGCTCGACACGCAGATCGACGAAGCCAACAAGCGGCTGGTCAGCACGCGCGGCCAGGGCGGCCCGAACTTCGTCCAGAACGCCATCCTCGGCCCGCTCAAGGACAAGCGCGTCGCCACCATCGACCGGATGGCCATCGCCATCGGCCGCACCGCCGCCCGCCCCCAGGGCCTCGACGCCCTCGCGCCCTGCACGCTGCGGGAGCAGGCCGGCACCGGCGGCAACCCGGCGAGCAACGGCGGCGGCGCACCCGGCGGCGCGCAGCAGCAGATCACCTGCCCGGACGTGGCGAGCAAGCTCCCCGCCGTCCCGGCGTCGGCCAAGGCCGAAGTGGACCGCAACCTGCAGCTGCTGAACACGCAGATCCAGGAGGCGAACCAGCGGCTGGTCAGCACGCAGGGCCAGGGTGGCCCGAACTTCGTCCAGAACGCCATCCTCGGCCCGCTCAAGGACAAGCGCGTCGCCACCATCGACCGGATGGCCATCGCCATCGGCCGCACCGCCGCGCGCCCCCAGGGCCTCGACGCGCTCGCACCCTGCACCCTCGGCCAGGCGGCCGGCAACACCGGCGGCGCGACGACGGCGCCGCCGCTGCCCGGCCAGGACGCCAACAACGAGCTGCCCGAAAACGACGGCCAGATCCAGCGGCCGGCGAAGGTCGGCATCACCTTCCGCGGCAGCCCCGCCGGCAAGGTGACGGCGATGCCGAAGTTCCTGCGCGCCCTCAGCGGAGACGCGAAGCCGTCCATCAACGGCACCAAGAACACCCGCGCCGCATGGACCTGCACCGGCTTCGAAAACCGGCTGACCGACAAGTACCCGATCTGCCCCGAAGGCAGCAAGGTGGAGCGGATCCACGACTTCCCGAGCTGCTGGGACGGCAAGAACACCGACAGCGCCAACCACCGCACGCACATCGTGTTCCCGGACGCGGCCGGCCGCTGCGCCGCCGGGTTCACGGCGGTGCCGCAGCTGCGGACCACGCTCGTCTACGACATCCCGCACGACATCCAGGTCAAGAAGCAGTACAAAGTGGACTCGTTCCCGTCCGAAAAGCACAATCCCCTGTCCGACCACGACGACTTCGCCAACGTGATGTCGCAGAGCATCATGAACCAGCTCGTCAACTGCATCAACCGCAACAAGACCTGCAACGCCTGACCGGCCCGGGTGCCCGCCGCGCCATCCCCGCGGCGGGCACCCGGACGGGTGGGTGACGCTCCCACGATTCACCCTAAATCGCAGATAAATCACCCGAAATAACGCTTCACGGATCCTGGGTATGAGGGTTTCCCTTGCTCGCGGAGGGCCCGTAAAACACCCCGGCAGCCTCCCGATATCGTCTCGGAATTCCGACAATCGTCGGACCCGGAGACGAGCGTATGGGAAGCACCGTCGATGACCTTGTCGAAGGACCGGCACAGCACTGAAGAGATGTGGCCGGTCGACGACACCAGGCAGCGGGGAGCCCGCCTGAGGAGAGCAGGTGCGGCCATCACCGTCCTGGCGGCGGAGGCACTCCTCAGCGCGCTCGTGCTCGGCCACCTCCACCATCCCCTGACCAAGCCCGAGCCCGCCACGCCGCCCCCGCCGAACACGGAGACCACGCACCCCGGCGAAGACACCAGTCCGCTGCCGATCGACGGGACCCTCAAGTACACGCCGCCGCCGGCCCCCAGGCCGACGCAGGAGCCGACGCGCCAGCCTCCCCAACCGCCCAGGAAACCCCGCCTGCTTTCGCCCGGCGACGAGCCGGCCCCCCACCCGACGTCTGCGCCCTCACCCACGACGACGACCGAGACACCGGCTCCCACCCCCGAAGCCACCCCGGAACACCTCGTGGACCCCCTGGGCATCGTCAACCAGGTCCTCGACTCAGTCTTGGACGGCACCACCACCCGGAAGTGACCCCGGGATCAGAACCCGGGGAACACCCGCCGCAGGTCGTCGAGGTTCACGCTGCCTTCGACGCTGACCCCCTGGTCGTACGGCGCCTTGAGCCGGCCGCTGAGCAACCGGACGAACGCCTCCGCCGGCCCCTCGAACGTCGCCGACGGCGCCTCGAGGTCGTCCACGACCGCGATCGCGTCGTCGATCACCAGGGCCGCCCCGGGAACCGCGACCGAGACCGGCTCGGGGAGTTCGGCCGCCTTGCCGAAGAAGCCCAGCAGGAAACCCAGCGGCCCGGTCAGGAGTTCGACGAGCAGCCCGGCCGATCCGGCGTCCACCCCGGCCTCCGGGTCGAAGGCCACGCGCACGTCCCACGAGTGGTTGGCCACCTCGCTGAGGCGCATCCCCAGCGCGGTCACCAGCGGCACCGGCTCCGGCAGGAACCCGAGTTCGACGGTCAGCGACGAGCGCTGCTCCGGCGTGAGCGCCTCGACCGTGTCCAGCCATCGGCTGTTGTGCTCCAGGAACCCTTCGACCTGCGCCCGCGGCGCGGACGCGTCCCAGCGGTCCCAGATCGTCCGGTGGTCTTCCTCCGCCACGGTCTCCCCGGCGGCCTTGGCGATGGGGGCGCGGCCGATCTCCGCGCCGCTGCCGAGGTGGGAAAAGACCTGGGCCACGGTCCATTCCGCGGCGCCGCTGGTCGCGGCCAGCTGATCGTCGGTGAGGGTGCGGGCGAGTTCGGCGAGCACGTCGTGCTCGGCACGCAGGGCGGCGACCGTGCGGTCGGCGAGGGAGGTCATGCCAGCCTCAACTCCCACGCGGACGCAGATGTTCCGGCCCCGGCACCTGAGAGCGCTCCCATTCTCGCGGCAGCCGACGAACACCGCGCACTACGACAGAAAGCCCACGAGATACCGCCGAACCGGCTACCGTTGCCCCTCTTGCTTTACACGGCGAATCCGACTCCTTACCCTTCCGTTCTGGAAGCGCTCCCAGTTCCGAGGAGGCGGCGTGCGCACTTCGACGACGAAGGCGTTGACCCGGGCGATCGTGGCCGTGCTCGTGCTCGGCCTGACCCTCGTGGTCCCGGGCGTCCCCGCGGGCGCCGCCGGGAAGTTCAACTACGGCGAGGCGTTGCAGAAGGCCGTCTGGTTCTACGACGCCCAGCGCTCCGGCGCCCTGCCGGCCGGCAACCGGGTCTCGTGGCGCGGCCCGTCCGCCCTCGACGACGGCAAGGACGCCGGCCTCGACCTCACCGGCGGGTTCTACGACGCCGGCGACCACGTCAAGTTCGGGCTGCCCTTCGAGTTCAGCATGACCATGCTCGCCTGGGGCGCCCTCGAGAACCGCGCCGCGTACCGGAACTCCGGCCAGTGGTCGTACCTGCTTTCGAACCTGCGCTGGGGCGACGACTGGCTGGTCAAGGCGCACCCGCAGCCCAACGTGCTCTACGGCCAGGTCGGCAAGGGCGACGACGACCACAAGTGGTGGGGCCCCGCCGAGACGATGACCATGGCGCGGCCCGCCTACCGCATCGACACCTCCTGCCCCGGCTCCGACCTCGCCGGCGAAGCCGCCGCGCAGCTGGCCGCCGGCTCGATGGTCTTCCAGGCCGACGACCCGGCCTACGCCGCCACCCTGCTCACCCACGCCAAGCAGCTGTACTCCTTCGCCGACAACTACCGGGGCGTCTATTCCAACTGCATCACCGACGCCCAGAACTTCTACAAGTCCTGGAGCGGCTACCAGGACGAGCTGGTGTGGGGCGCGATCTGGCTCTACAAGGCCACCGGCGACACCGGCTACCTGACCAAGGCGCGCACCGAATACCAGAAGCTCTCCACCGAACCGCAGACCACCACCCGCTCCTACCGCTGGACGCTGGCCTGGGACGACAAGTCCTACGGCGCCTACGTCCTGCTGGCCCAGCTCACCGGCGACCCCGAGTACGTCGCCGACGCCGACCGCTGGCTGGACTGGTGGACCACCGGCGTCAACGGCCAGCGCGTGCCCTACTCCCCCGGCGGCCAGGCCGTGCTCGACCAGTGGGGCTCGCTGCGGTACGCGGCGAACACCGCGTTCGTGGCGCTCGTCTATTCGGATTCGTTGCGCGCCACCGATCCCACCCGAGCCGCCACGTACCACGACTTCGCCGTCCGGCAGATCAACTACGCACTCGGGGACAATCCACGCGGCGCGAGCTTCGAGGTCGGTTTCGGCGTCAACCCGCCTCGCAACCCCCACCACCGCACCGCGCACGGCTCCTGGGCCGACAACATCAACGAGCCCGCGCAGAGCCGGCACACCCTCTACGGCGCGCTCGTCGGCGGCCCCACCTCGGCCAACGACGCCTACACCGACGACCGCACCAACTACACGATGAACGAGGTGGCCCTCGACTACAACGCCGGCTTCACCGGCGCGCTGGCCCGCCTCTACGGCGAGTACGGCGGCACACCGCTGGCGGCGTTCCCGCCGAAGGAAACCCCGGACGGCCCGGAAATGCTGGCGCAGGGCGCGCTCAACCAGCCCGACGGCGGCACGTTCACCGAGGTCAAGGCATACGTGATCAACAAGTCGGCGTGGCCGGCGCGCACGTTCACGGGCGCGTTGCGCTACTACTTCACCCTCGACGGCGCCACGACGCCCGGCCAGATTTCGGTCAGCTCCGCGTACAACCAGTGCGACGCGCCCACGCTGCACCAGTTTTCCGGCGCGGTCTACTACGTCGAGGTACCGTGCTCCGGCGGCGTCGCTCCGGGCGGTCAGTCCCGCTACCGCAAGGAGGCGCAGTTCCGGATCACCAGCACCGGAACGTGGAACCCCGCCGACGACTGGTCGCACACCGGCCTCGCCCCGAGCGGGTCCGCCCCCGCCGACAACCCGAACCTGGTGCTGGCACAGGGTTCCACGGTGGTGTGGGGCAGCCAGCCGGGACCGTCCACAGGGGACACCACAGCGCCGGCGGCACCGACCGGGCTCACCGCCACCCCGGGCAGCACCAGCGCGGCCCTGACGTGGACCGCCGCCACCGACAACGTCGGCGTCACCGGGTACGACGTCCTGACGCCGGCCGGCGCCACGGTCGGCAGCACCCCGACCACGGCCTACCAGATCACCGGCCTCACCCCTGGCACGGCGTACACGTTCGCAGTCCGCGCCCGCGACGCGGCGGGCAACCAGTCCCCACCGAGCACCCCGGTGACGTTCACAACGACAACCACGGGCGGCGACCCGGGCACGGGAACGCTCGCCGTGCAGCAGCGAGCCACCACCAGCACGGCCGACAACCAGATCCGCACGAGCCTCCAGATCGCCAACCGCGCCGGCACCGCCGTCGCCCTGAACGCCGTGACGGCCCGCTACTGGTTCACCGGCGACGCGACCAACCCGAGCTACCAGGTCTGGTGCGACTACGCGGTCGTGGGCTGCGGAAACGTCACGTTGCGAGTGGTGAAGCTGAGCACGCAACGCCCAGGCGCCGACGCGTACGTGGAGCTGGCTTTCACCGGCGGCTCCCTCGCCACCGGCGCGAACACGGGCGAGGTCCAGGTCCGGATCGCAAAGTCCGACTGGTCATCGTTCACCCAGACCAACGACTACAGCTACCGCGTGGCGGCATCGTTCACGGACCTGGCCACGGTGACCGCTTACCAGTCCGGCACCTTGAGCTGGGGAATCGAGCCCTGACCCGGCTTCCATTGCCGCGAATCACTCCGAGGGCAGCCAGGCGGCGACCAAATCGCGGCCCACTCCGTTCCCCCCGGTTTCGGACGCACACGCCATGCGACCCACCGGCGACCACGAAGCAGACAGCGCAACCGGTACAGCAGGGCGGGCCACCGCTCGGAGATCGTCACCCCTGCTCAGAGGACGCGAAAAAGACCCAGGTCGATGACCTGGGTCTTGCGCTCCCCCGCTTGGACTCGAACCAAGAACCCTCCGGATTATTGGTTCGAGTCGTTTCAGGTCGACGCCAGTCGATCTAGCTGGGATGTTTGCAATCGCTCATGCTCTGAGTCGACGTCAGCCGACTTGGTTCGACCTGCAATTTCGCCCTTAAATCGCCCCTAGTTCGACAGTCAGGCACGCCAGCGCGTCCGCCCTGCAGTCGCCGACGACACTACCGGCGTCGCACAACACGGATCGAGCGGTTGCCGAAGCAAGTAGACGATCGGACTATCTGATTACAAGTCCGCCCCTCTAGCGTATCGGCGAGTGTCGCAGTGTGCCATCCGGTGCCGATAAGCGCAGGTCAACCGGTACTTTCAACGCTTTTCAATGTCGTGAAGTGTCGCGCCCTGTCAGGCACTACTCCGGCACCGGAGCCCCGTCGGAGACGCAGCGACCCAGCAAGCGCCGGTTGCCACGCCCGTGTGGAGGCCCGGGTGACCGATGGTCCCACCGCTCCACCTCGCCGCGTATACCTTCCTCGATCACTGGTGGGAGCAATTGTCCCCAGTTCGTATCGAGCCGAACATCCGCTTCTGCCGCTGACCCGCTCAGTGACGCAGCCGGCCGCATCACTGAGCGTGGCCGGTCTGCCGATGAGCACCCGCCCCCGCCTGTTGGACCCACACGCAAGGCAAGATCCCGCGGGTCATGGCTCCGGGTTCGGGTCCGACAGACACCACCACACCCGGCGCCTGACTGCCGGTTGCGGTAAGAGAGCACGTACGTGCTCGGGGACCTGCGCGCCGGCTGAGGCAGCCTCGACGTACGCCTTGGCGCCTTGTGCTCCGAGGTCGGGTGCCGACGCACGCACAAGCCGGAGTGCGTCGAAGCGCTGACCGGAACCGAGCAGCTCAGTGATCCGAGACCGTAGGGAGTCATCACGCTTAAGCCCGCGAACCTGCTCGAGATAGTCCTCGATCCACTCACCGCCCTCCAGGTCAGCGGTCGCATGCACCGTGTGCAGGCTGCCGTCCACCCCGTCGACCAGGAAGGGCCCGTGGCCCACCACCATGTCAATGAACTCGCGGGTGCGTACATAGCGCTCACTTTGGCTGCTGATCAGCCAGCCAAGCCGGTGTGGACGGACGTCCATGATCACCATCCTCGGCTGACCCCGTGCCGGCCACCCGGCCAGATGCCGCTCCACGATCTGGACGGCCCACGCCTTCGACACCATGGCAGCAGGCTATGAGACAGACTGTGGGCGACGCGGCCCCGGCCACGATCAACCCCGAGGCTCAACTGGCGGACGCCGGGCGTGCGCGCATCCACCCAGAATCGCGTCTGGTGCTCGCTCATGCCGACGACCGGACGGCGCCGGCTGTTGGCACCAGGGTCACCACCGCCGAAAGAGTACGGAGTACTGCCTCGAGAGGGTTCAGCGTTCGGTGATCGCGAAGCTGTCGTCGAGCTTGGCCACGAGGTCCCCAACCATGCCGGGCGCAAACTCATGCGCCCATTGGGTGGCTGCGTCCAAGAAGCCGAGGAGGTCTTGGTGCGTGCTGTGCAGTTGAGCGGTGACGATATCCAACGGTGCCGTGATCGCGTGCTCGATCGGGGGCAGGGCCTCGCCGAGGCCACCGTCGGGCCAGATGCGCACGGCGTTGTCGAGGTGCTCCACCCACGGTGCGGGGCTGTGGCCGAGCCACGGCTGGCCACCGTGCGGGACGGTGGTCCATTCGCGCCAGCCCTCCAGGCCGCAGCAGCAACTCGGCGGGATAGCGACCCCTGTCTGCGAGTCGCGGGCCAGCAGACCGCCGGCGGCGATCAGGCAGCCGGTCTCGATGATGGCCCGAAGCACGGCGGCAGCGTCACGAGGATGTGCAGCAGAGGCATCGGAACCCTGAGGCTGCGGGGCCGCCATCACCGTGCCGACGTCGAGCGGGGACATGCCCGCTGACATGTGGACAAGGGAACGCCCGACATGGGCTGCGACCGGCCAGAGGGTGAACCCGGTCGCGTCGGCCGCGTCGATCACCGGTTCCAGGACGAGCATGGCGGTCAGTCTTCACGGGCAGCACACCAGCCGCAACGACGTTTGCTCGGCGCTCTGCACACGGCCCACCACCTTCGCACCCGCCAGAGGCACGATCCCGATCGACCAACCCCACTCACACCGCTGTTCCCCCCGCACTCGGCGAGCGGCAGCCCCGGTGTTGATCCAGGCCGGCCGGTTCGGCGTCCGCACTGCCGCCAGCCGCGGACGCCGGTTGACGCACGCTCATGCCGACGAGCGGACATCGGTTCGGACGAGCAAACCCAAGGGCTACTTCGGCAGCCGGATCAGCAAAGTCGGCCAGTCGCCGTCACCGGCGGCGCCGTGGTCATCGGCGGCCGCGAGGACGCCCCAGGTCCGGACCTCGCCACCGGGAATGAACTCACCATCTTGACCGGCCACGCCAGCTCGGTGATCGCGGTAGCTTGCAGCGTCCTCGACAACCGGCCCATCGCCATCACCGCCGGCTACGACCAGACCGCGCGGGTCGGGGGGCCTCGCCACCCGGCGACGAAGTCGCCGTCTTCGACATCGCGGCCGTCCCTCGCCGAACTGCCACTTACCGAAGCCACCGCACTCCTGGCGATCCTCTCTTACCCGCCCTGCCGGGTCCATGCGCCTCACCGCCACGCCGGCACAGGAATCCACCGCCACTCCGGACGCACCTCGGTCATCACTTCGCCTTTCCGATCCCGGAGCGGACGAACTGGACGCTTCGCGCTCCTGGCTGAAGAATGGGGCAAGGGAGGGGACAATATGGTCAGGCAGGAACGGCCACTCGACGCCGGGGATGATCCGCTGCTGCAGTTCGCCGCGAAGCTTCGGCTGCTCCGGCAGAAATCAGGGAGCCCACCTTACCGGGAACTCGCCCGCCGGGCACATTATTCGTCCACCACACTGTCCGATGCGGCGGGCGGTCGCAAACTGCCGACGTTGGCTGTCACCTTGGCCTACGTGACGGCCTGCGGAGGGAATCCCGCCGAATGGGAACCGCACTGGCGGGAGGTGGCGGCCCAACTCGCTGAGGACACCGCGGAGTCCGGGAAGCCGGGGTCGCAAGCTGCTGCGGCGGCGGACTCGCCCTACGTCGGGCTGGAACCGTTCCAGCCTCAGGATGCTCACCGGTTCTTCGGTCGTGAACTCTTGACGGACGAGGTGGTGTACCGCGTTCTGCACCACCGGTTACTCGCCGTTTTCGGCGCTTCCGGGGCGGGGAAGTCCTCCTTGCTCAGGGCCGGTCTGATCGCCCGGCTCCAGGACGAAACCGACCGGCCGGTGGTGCTGATGACGCCGGGCGCCCACCCCGTAACGCGGTACGAAAGCGCGCTGGCCGAACCGACCGACGCCGACGGAAACGATGACTTGGTCCTGGTCGTGGACCAGTTCGAAGAGGTTTTCACCCTCTGCCAGGACGCCGCCGAGCGGGCGGCCTTCATCGACACCTTGATCCGCGCCACGCACGCCTCCGATGCCCAGCTGCGGATCGTGCTCGGTATCCGGGCGGACTTCTACCCGCATTGCGCCGATTTCCCTCGATTGGCCGAAGCCATGCGCGACCGGCAGCTGCTCGTCGGGGCCATGACCCCCGACGAACTCCGGCGGGCGATCGTGCAACCCGCGATCGCGGTGAACCACGTGGTGGAAAGCTCCTTGCTGGCCGCCGTGCTCACCGATTCCGCCGGGCAAGCCGGAATCCTCCCGCTGGTTTCGCACGCGATGCTGGTCACCTGGCAGCACCGCCGTGGGCATACGCTGACGCTGACCGCATACCAGGCTTCCGGCGGTATCCAGCATGCTCTCGCACAGACCGCCGAAAAGGTGTATTCGGCTTTCGACGAGCACCGACGCGTGGTGGCCAAGGGTCTTTTCCTCCGGCTGACCGCGCTCGGCGAACGCACCGAAGACACCAAACGCCGGATACCCCTGGACGAGCTGGGCGAGCCCGGCACGTCCCCACTCGCCGAAGTGCTGGCGAAACTGACCGCGGCCCGGCTCGTGCACCTGGACGAGGGCAGCGTCGAAATCACGCACGAGGCCCTCATCAAGCGCTGGCCCCGTCTGCGCGACTGGCTGGCGGAAGACCGCGAGGGGCTTCAAGTGCACCGCCACCTCACCCACGCCGCGGACTCGTGGGAAGCCATCGGCCGTGAACCCGGGTCCCTCTACCGGGGCAGCAGGCTCGCCCTCGCCTCCGATTTGGCGGCGCACAACGGCTCCATGCTCACGGCCCGGGAGCGGACGTTCCTCGACACCAGCACCGCGCACGAAGCCCGGGAACGCTCAGCCGTCCTGCGCCGCGCCCGTCAGCTCCGCCTGCTGGCCACCGGACTCGTAGTGCTGCTGCTCGCGACAGTGGGCATTGCGATCGTGGCGGTGGCCGAGCGGCAGACCGCGAGAGTAGAACGGCAGATCGCGGTCTCCCGGGAGCTGGCCGTCCGGGCGACCAGCGGCCCGCCGTCACGCGCCTCGCTGATCCTGGCCGCGGAAGCCTTCCGGCAGTTCCCGGGCAGCGAGGCGCGGGGCGCCCTGCTGAGCAGCACCCGGCAGTCAGCCATCGCGACCTACTTCGACCACCCAAAGAGCCTCTTCGGCGTCGCCTACTCCCCCGACGGACGCACACTCGCCGTCGCCGGAGCCGACAACACCGTCCGGCTCCGGGATGTACCGGGACACCGCGAGACCGCGGTGCTCGCCGGACACGCAGCCGCGGTCTTCGGCGTCGTCTTCTCCGCCGACGGAGGCACGCTCGCGAGCGTCGCCAACGACCGCACGCTGAAGCTGTGGGACGTCGCGAACCGCCGGGAGATCGCCACCTTGACCGGCCACACGGCACCACTGAACGGCGTGGCGCTGAGCCCGGACGGACACCTCGCGGCGACGTCGAGCAACGACCGCACGGTGCGGTTGTGGGACGTGGCCGCCCGTCGCGAGATCGCCACCCTGACCGGTCACACCGCCGCGGTCTACGGCGTCGCGTTCAGCCCGGACGGCCGCACCGTCGCCAGCGCCGGCAAAGACCGCACCGTCAAGTTGTGGGATGTGGCCGCCCGTCGTGAAATCACCACCCTCGCCGGCCACACGGCCGGCGCCGAGCAAGTCGCGTTCAGCCCGGACGGGCACCTGCTGGCCAGCTCGGGCGACGACTTCACCGTCCGGTTGTGGGACGTCGACTCGCGCACGCAGGTGGCTTCCCTCCCGGGACACAGCGCCGCGGTCTTCGGTGTCGCTTTCAGCCGTGACGGCAGCTCGCTCGCCACCGCGAGCATGGACGCGACGGTCCGGCTCTGGGACGTACCCCGCCGGCGCCAGACGGCCGTTCTCACCGGCCGCACCAGCAGCCAGTTCGGCGTGGCGTTCAGTCCCGACGGCCGGACCGTCGCTGCGACCGGAACGGACGGCACCCTGACGATGTGGGCGCTGTCCCCCGCCGTCCTGGCACCGTCACCGGCTGCCCAGCAGCGGTCCGTGGTGTTCAGCCCGGACGGCCGGACGCTGGCGGCCGGGGGCGAGGACGGCGTCGTCCGGCTGTGGGACCCGGCGAGCAGGCGCGTGCTGGCCACCTTCGCCGCGGGCACCGACCAGGTCCACGACGTCGAGTTCAGCCCGGACGGCCGCATCATCGCCACTGCGGGTGGTGACGGCGTGGTCCGGCTCTGGGACGCCGGAACCCAGCGGGAGATCCGGCAGTTCACCGGCTACAAGCACCCGGTGTTCGGGGTGGCGTTCAGCCCTGACGGCCGGACCCTCGCCACGACCAGCGGCGGCGACGCCGGCCGGGCGGTCCAGCTGTGGGACGTGGCGGAGGGGCGCCGCACCGGGTCCCTGGAAGGTCACACCGGCTTGGTGTACGTCGTGAAATTCAGCCCGGACGGGCAGACCCTCGCCAGCGGCAGCCAGGACGGAACGATCAGGCTGTGGAACGCCGCGACCCAGCGTGCGACGGCGACGCTGACCGGCCACACCACCAACGTGACGTCGGTTTCGTTCAGCCCGAACGGCAAGACCCTCGCCAGTGCCGGCATCGATCGGACGGTCAGGCTGTGGGACCTCTCCGGAGTTCGTCCGCCCGCGACGCTGAGCGGCCACGAAGGCGGCGTGATCGACGTCGCCTTCGGCCCCGACGGCACCGTCGTGTCAGCCGGTCAAGATCACACGATCAGGTTGTGGGACAGCTCGGCCCTTCGCCCGCTCGCGGTGCTCGCCGCCCACACCGACGCGGTCAGCAAAATCGCCTTCGGGCCGGACGGCCACACCCTGGCCTCGGCGGCCGCCGACGGCACGGCGCGACTGTGGGAACTCGACCCGGCCAGGGCGTTGGCGGACGTCTGCCAGACCCTCGGTCCGGTCACCGACGGTGAGTGGACCGCCCTGCTGCCAGACATGCCCGACACACCCGCCTGCCACTGACGCCCCAGGTACGTTCGCCCGAGCATGGCCTGGGCAGGGGCGCGCAGCCGGCCCGGGCTCAACTGGGATCGATGCGAGCCGTCGATTGGCGCACGCATGCCGCTCTCCCTGCAGCATCCGCGCAGTCGCCGGGACGTGGTTGAGCGCTCTTGGCGTGGACTTCGTGGAACGTGGCGCCTCGGAATTCGGGTGTCCGGACGCTGCGCACGAGGTTGGGCAATCGTGTGAGGCCGGGCAGAGCGCCGGGGTCGACGATGTCGAGGCGTTGAAAGTCCCAGCAGGTCACGCCCGGGCGGAGAACGCGGGTCGTAAGTCACCTTCCCGATGTGAGGTCCAGACAGGTCGGAACCGCCGGGCAAATCCGAGTACTGCTGCCGCACCCGGCATGCCTGGTGGCTCGGGCCGACGAGCAAGCCAAAAGGCGCGTCAGCAAACGCGGTGATGCCGATGACAATGCCTGGCGGACCGGGGACGACGTGGCCGATCTTGTGCCACACCCGACCGGCGTCGGTGAGGAACGCGGGACCCCGGTCGTTCCGGGCGGAGCCGGAACGACCGGGTGCACGGTCAGGCCAGATCACACGGAGTGGCATCCGACAGGGTAGGGCGAGAACTGGTGGGACGCATTGTTGTCATATGTCACACTGAGGTTGCGCGAGGAATTCGCGGCAACGGTGTCGTAACTGCCACAGTATCCGCTGTTGAAGTAAATGCGGGCTGCTCTGCCGGTGAGGTTCCGGACCGAGCGGGCGTTGTTCTTCATGCACGCCCCGGCACCGTCCTGCCCGGGAGTTTTAAACTCGTAGCACGAGGGTTGTGTCGTCCCGTAGTTGTCAATCGAGCCGGTGAAGTCCGACAGCGATCCGCGGTAGTTCGCGTAGTAGTAGAAGCAGATCTCTCCTGTCTCGCACACGCCGTCGCGAGCCGCTGCGGACGCGGGGGCCGACGAGTTGGCCACCACCAGCAGTAGCGCCCCCAACACAGTCAGTACCCCGCGGAGCAAGCGTGGTTTCGTACTCATGTCGTCCTCCCTGATGATTGCAGGCCCGCAGGCCCTGCCGCTCTTCCCGCTCGACGCGGACCACTCCGGACCCGCCTCGACGAGGTCCGGTCTACGGCAAAGGTGTTGTCCGGTGTCGGCCCGTTCCCCGCGGACAGCAAAGGTCGGACAAAGGCTGGCCAGCGCCGACGAGACACTCCTGTTCACGCATAGCCACTCGCCGAGCCCTGCCCGACTACGCGGCCAGAGCCGATCGATTACCCTCTCCCGCCGTGTCATGCCGCTGGGCCAGGTTTTTGACCGGACCCAAAGGCCCGGAGGTAGCGCGAGCGTGTCGCGTGGACCGACGGCTATCTGCCTTCCCGATGGAGCAATGCACGCTCATGCCGCGGGGTTGCACGCCAACGCGCGTAGGCGAGGCACAGGGACACCGGGTACTGCGGGTGGTCGGCAAAGGTAGCAAGGTCGTATTGGGGCCCTTGCCACTGGCGGTCGGCCGGGCGATCGACCGAGCCGTTGGCGTCCGCGGTCACGGTTCGATCCTGCTCAACCGGCGAGGCGTCCGCATGGACCGGCACTGCGCAACCCGCCGGCTACGCAGACTGGCCGAGGCCTCGGTCGTGCGGCCGCCTCGGATGCACCCGCACATGCTGCGCCACACCTTCGTCACCACGATGCTCGACGCCGGCGTCGACCTGCGCGATGTCCAGATCGCAGCCCGCCATGCCGACCCACGCACGACCATGCGCACCCGCCGGGTTCGGTGACGCTTTGGCCGCTTGTTCGGCAGACGGTCCCGTCGGCTACGTCGAGGCTGACTACTTCGGCGGAACCGGAGCTGAGTCCGCGCAAGTATGGAACGGCGGTCAGGTGGTTCTCGGGCCTCTGCACCTTGCCGAAGGAAAGCCGGTACCGACCGAGGGTAGCCCCATCTCCCGAGAATTTCGGTGGCTCGGCGTTGTCAACGGCCAGCACGTCGATGAGTTCGATGCCGTCAGGTTCGGCCGCCACCGCGAGACAGACGACTGGCTGCCACCCACGAGCTGATCAGCACGACCGCTTTCACGCCGAGAAGCGGATGACCGAGTCGACGTAGGGATACGGTCGCAGTTGATGAACTCGACGCGATCGGTCGGCATGCTTGCGCCCGCCGTGGCTGACGTGGTCCCTCGTCAGCTTCCTCCGCCATCGATCGAGCGCAGAGCTTCGAACAGTGTCATGGCCCGCTACCTCAGCCAGGGCCGTGACAGCTGCTGCCGCCAACGCGGTCAGGTTCAACGCTGCCATCACCGCGCCCTGTCCGACGGCGGCATCGGTGATGTTGTAGACCTCGGCGTCCTCGTCAGCAAGCTACGCAACGACTCTTGGACCGCGGCCCGTCGCGTGGCATCGCCGACCGGCCGGGGTGCAGAGCTGAGCGACTGGCGCGTTCGGCATAGGCCGTGCTGGCACCTCGCTAAACACTAGCGCGCAACCAGAGGGAGGCACGGCCTCACGTCCTGTCATGCCGACGAGCGGATACGGCTGACTACAGTTGCGACGAGCCTGTGCGGGGTGCGCTGGCCGTAGCCAGGACCCGGCGCAACACGTCGAAGATCGCCAGCATTCGTTCTGCCTCTTCCTGCATCGACCGCAGTGCTGGATCGTCGCCGCCCTCGAGGGTGAAGACTTCTCGCCACAGCGCGTGCTCGGCCAGACGCCAGGCCGGTCTGTCCGTGACCTCGACATCCACGAACCCGGCGCGCGGCAACTGCCGGCCCAGATCCATCTGCCGCAGTCGCGGCGACAGCCGCTCGTCGTCCGCATCGACGGGTTCCCAGCACGTGAAGACCACCCGTCCGCCGGGGCGAACGATTCGACGACACTCCTGCAATGCGTCCGGCAGCGAATCGGCGAACTGGAGGGAATCGACGACGAGGACCGCGTCGACCGACGCCGCGCTCAACTTCGTGGCGATCAGCTCACCGACCTGGAAGTCAGCCCGATCCGCCAGCCGCAACTCCCGGGCCCGGCGCCGGGCCTGTTCGATCGCGACCGCAGAAAAGTCGATCCCGACCACCCGGCAACCGCTGCGTCGCGCGATCTCCAGACCGTACCCGCCGCGCCCGCACGCCAAATCGACCAGAACTCGCTCAGCCCGCAGGTCGAGCGCCGTCACAACCTCATCGAGCCCGGCTCCGCCCAGCAGGCTCGTGGACTGCAGATCCGATGGAAGCCCCAGCGTCCGCCGCACGAGCTCATCAGCGACCGGCGACCCTGTCCGATCCTCGTACCAGCTGTCGAACTCCCCAGCACTCCTCGCCACCTTCCGACCATCTCACATTCCCCTCCCGCCGCAATGGGTGCACGAAGGCTCGGCCAGTGGCAGATCGGGTGCGGAACTGCTGGGGTGAACCTTCAAGAAGCCGCCGTAGCGTTCTCCCGCGAACCCTCGTGGCTTCCGATGACCGAACTCTCGCTCAGACGGTTCGAACAAGAAGCCCGACGATACGGTCCAACACCGACCCGAACTCCTCGACATCGTCCAACTCGACATACTCGCTGGCCGGCTCGCCGACGCCCGAATGCAGGACGAGCACGTCCGCCCAGCCACCGGCGTACAGGACGAACTCCGCCTCCCCCGCGTCTGCGTGCACCCGCACGCCCAACGACTTCGGCCGACCCGCCTGGCCGCGGTCCCTCAGAAGCCGTGCCGGCCACGAGGCGCCGTTGTCCATCCAGGTCAGCTCAGCCGTCACAACACCGCGCTCACGCCAGCCGGCGCACCGAGCGGCCACCATCGCAGCCGCCCGATCCAGATCGAGGTTGCTGAGGTCGATACGGCGCTCCACACCGCCCACAGTAACGATCGGCCGCCCACAGCCGCCCAACAAGATGGCGAACATCCGCTCATGCCGATGGCAGCATGCTCGGCTCACGCGTATTTGCCTCGCGGTGAGGGACCCCCCACGCGACGATGCCGTGGTGCAGACAGGTGCTACTTTTCGGCTCACCGGCGATCACGACAGAAGCGCTGCCTCCGTTACTCGACTCCTCGATCTGGAGCCGTCACACATATTCGAAGCCGGGGACCGGGTAGGACACCGTTCGGGAGCCATCCGCCGGGAATCGCTGTGGCTGCTGTCGTCTGACTTGCCACCGGACAGCGAGCTCGCCGATCACCTTCACTGGCTCCTCGACCGACTCGAGCCGAAGGCCGACACCCTGTGGCAGCTGACCAGCCAAGGATACGTGGCCGACTGGTTTTGCCTGGCGGCGTCACAGGCAACCGAACACGCGATCGAGCTCGACCGGCGCCTTCTCCGGCGGTTACTCGCAATGCCGGGCGACCTGCTCCTGGACGTCATGGGCGACGACGACTGACGCCAACATCCGGTCATGCCGACGAGCGGACCTCCTGGTGAAGCGTCTGCGGCACGGCGCCCACGACTCGCCGGGACCTGGGTCGGCGGTGAGCGCTATTCGTCGCTATCGTTGACAATCTCTTCGACGATGATCTCGATGACCCGGTCTTGGTCTGTGGGAGAGATGTCCTCGGCGGGTGGCAACTCGATGCGTACTCGTCGCGCGACGATGTCGGCTTTCGGCTTCAGGGTCTTGGTGCGCAAGTCTTTGAAGACAGTCCAGGCGAGGGTGGCTGTGCTGACGATCAGCGAACCTAGCGTGACTGGATCCAGGTATTGGCCCGGTTCCGGTCGTGTGCTGCGGTGGTGCAGGGCCACTTCTACGTCGATCTCCAGTCGTGGAGCATCCGCCGACGCCAGTCGTCGTGCCGCGGCGCGTGCTGTGCGTTCGACCCGTCCGTCGGCTGCCGGGGACCGCTCAGTCATCGCTCTCCTCCGCTGTGTCACTGTCCTTGATGAAAGTCAGGACCTCCGGCGGCACGGGCCCTCCGGTCACACTGACCCAGACTTTCCTCAACTTCCGCAAGCCGAGACGTTTCGCTAACCGGACCAAATGCACAGGCCCCGGACGTGTCGCCGGGTGCGGAAACTCGTCAAACAGCGTCACGCATCGGACCATCCACTCGAGTGCCTCACGAGTTCTACCCCGCTGTTCGGCGAGGAGTCCCCACTGCCCGTAGGTCATAGCCATCCCAGGGCGATCTCCCCTTTCCTCTTTGATAGTGAGGGATCGGCGGTACCACTGCTCGGCCTCATCCAGCCGCCCCCGCAGATGCGCCACAGTGCCGAGGTGGTGAAACGAGCGGCTCATACTTGGCCGATCACCCAACTCCTCGCTGATGGCGAGAGACCGGTGGAACCACTGCTCGGCTTCCTCCGGCCGATCCGCATCCTGTGCCATCATCCCGAGCTCGTGGTACGAGCGGCTCATGCCTGACCGATCACCCAACTCCTCGCTGATGGCGAGAGACCGGTGGAACCACTGCTCGGCTTCCTCCGGCCGATCCCCATCCTGCGCCAGGATGCCGAGCTGGTGATAGGAGCGGCTCAAACCTGGCCGATCACCCAACTCCTCGTCGATGGCGAGGGATCGGCGGTACCACTGCTCGGCCTCATCCAGCCGCCCCCGCAGATGCGCCACAGTGCCGAGGTGGTGAAACGAGCGGCTCATGCCTGACCGATCACCCAACTCCTCGCTAATGGCGAGAGACCGGCCGTACCACTGCTCCGCATCATCCAGACTTCCATGATCCTCCGCCACGCTGCCGAGGTGGTGAAACGAGCGGCTCATGCCTGACCGATCACCCAACTCCTCGCTAATGGCGAGAGACCGGCGGTACCACTGCTCCGCATCATGCAACCGACCCCGAACCTCCGCCACGCTGCCGAGCTGATGATAAGAGCGGCTCATGCCTGACCGATCACCCAACTCCTCGCTGATGGCGAGAGACCGGCCGTACCACTGCTCCGCATTATCCAACCGGCCCCTGTCTTGCATAACGATGCCCAGCTGATGATTGACGACCCCGAGCCATTGACGTTGTCGGTAGTCCGGCTGTACCAGCAGCATTTCGAGAACCCTGACGTAGCTCGACTCAGCAGCATCCAACTGGCCCGCGAGCCGCAGGCGGTTGGAGTGCGCGCTGACGATGAACAGCCAGAGCGCTCCAGCGGGTTGATTAAGTGGTGGCGGGTTCCCGTCCGCGTCCTCAACGGCATGCTGAACTCGGTCGACCCAACCTCTGGCTTCGAGTGTCAGGCCACCAAGATCCCAGAATTCGTTGAGTGGTTGGACGATGTCCTGGGCGTTGGCCCAGCGGCGGCAGTTGAGTGCAAAACCGAGCAGGTGGCCCAACATCCGCCGTTCAAGACCGATGACCTGAAACGCCAGAGCTGCGTCACCTGACCTGATCTGCTGTAGCAGCCAGGCCCCGAGCCGGCTGTAGGCAGTGAGCAGCACGTGTTCAGCGGCTGCGCGGTCTGCTGGATAGTTGTCGAGGTCTTCGGCGTGCCACTGTTGGCCAAGGTAGGCCGGCAGCGCCGGGTGGATTCCGTACATGCCTCTACCCAGCGTGGTCAGCAGGCCCACCGCGGCTCCATGTTCCAGCACCGAGGTCCAGCCGCGAGCGTCAATCCCGCGGAACCGGTCGGGAACGTGCTCGTCCGCGGAGAATATGCCGAGCGCGGAGGCATTCGCGATGCCGACACACAGGCTGAGCACAACCAGCTGTCGGCGCGCGGTGGGGTCGAGGTGGGTGATGGAGTAGGTGATGCTCGCCGCCAGGGACGTGCTGCGACCGTCATCGCTACTGTCCGGCAGAGGTTGGGTGCCGCGCAGGCCAGCCAAAAGGATGTCCGGATCGGTGGTGTCCAGGTGCGGCAGCAGCAACCGCATGCTTAGCGGGTGCCCGTCCAACCAGTCCAGCAGTCCGGCAAATGCACGAGACGCTCGCCGCGGCGCTGCGGCCGGGAACGGGTACAGCACCTGATCGACGTACTGCACCGCCTCATTGCGGGTCAGACCGCCCAGCTCGATGCGGCGCAGCTCGCCCAGCCAGGTCTCCGGGGCGCGGCTGGTGACCAGTACAGCACTGCGACCACCGGCCGCGACCGTGTGCAGAAAGTCCCGGAGCTCCTCCCGGGCTGCTTCATCCAGCGGCGGGGTGGCCGAGGTGAGGTCGGGCATCGAGCACGCGGACTCGAAGTTGTCCCACACCACCAGCACCCGACGCTCCCGCAGCAACTGGTGGACGAGAGCTCTCCGGACAGGCGGATCCTGACGGGCGAAGTCCACACCGAACACCTGCAAGCCGATCGCCGAAATCACCCCGTCCAGCCCGAACGAGGCCACGCCAGGCTCGAAGGAATGCCAGATCACCCACTCCGGGCGCTCAACCCCGCCGGTGTCGCGCCACCACCGCCCGAACGCCTTCGCCAGCTCCGACTTCCCTGCCCCACCAGGGCCGTGCACGATCACCACCCGCTGAGTACGTGCAGCGACCTCCAGGGTGTAGAACACTCCGTCTCGCCCGACGAACTCGCCCACCGGCGAGAGCGCATCGCGTCGCTCGTCCGTACCGGAAGCCCGCAAAGCGTCCAGCGCAGCGTCCAACGTCACCCCGCCCGCGCCAGCGGGGACGGTCCGTAGGTCAGGGAAGTGCACCTCACGGCGCCAGTAGTGCACCGGGATGACCCAGTCCGCGAGCGGCAACTCACCCTTCGGGCAGGGACGCTCCGGCCGGTGGGCCATCCGGGCACGACCGGCCAGGACCGCGTCGGTGACCGTGTCGCCGGCGAACAGCCGCTCGTAGAACGCGGTCATGAACTCGGCCGCGGCCACCGCGTACACGCTGTAGGCCATCGCCACCACCGCCGAAGCACCACCCGATAGCAGCCGGGTCGCGACCGCGGCCTCCAGCTGCTTACCGACCGCGCCGGACTGGCAAGCGTTGAGGACCACCACCGGCACCTGAGCCTCCGCCAGCACCTGTCCGATCCTCGCGGCCGGCACCTCGTCGGCACCACCCTCGGGCTTCTCGAACACCAGCACACCTTCACCCGCCGGCTGACCGAAGCTCAACGGCGCGCCCGCACCGGCCCCGGCTCGTGCACCGGTCAGCACACCATGGCCGTCGAAGTGCACTATCTGGAACGGGTTTCCTGCGACGTGGGCTGCCTGCAACGTCTCGACCAGTGCCTCCAGCGTCGGCGGACGTAGCACCACCAGATCGACCTGGCCCCGCACCGCCTCCAGCCGGCGCAGAAGCGGACGGGCGATCATCTGGTAGCCGACGTCGTCGGTGCCGCGCGGCCGGGAGATCACCATCAACACCCGCAGCCGCGCACCACCCACGGCGAAGGTCTGCCCCCGGGGTGCCTTCGGCACGCTGCGGCTGATGCCGAGCCCGTCCAGCACCACCGGCGCGGGGCGATCAGGGTCGCGCAGCAGTTCCCAGGGCAGCCCCAGCCAGGCCGGCGCCGCCGACCGCAGGACGATCTCCGTCGGACCCGGCTCCACGGCGCGGCTGCGGAAGGCAATGTAGGCGTCGCGCGCCGGGCCCGAGCCGAACAGCGCGGAGAACATCGCCCTGCCCCACTCGGGGAGCTGCTGGGCGATCCGGCCGCCGCGATCCTCGTAGACACCGTAGGGGGCCCGGAGGTAGTCCTCCAGATACCACCGCAGATCCTCGGACTGGTCCGCATCCAGCGGCCACGCCAGCACAGCAGGTTCGGTAGCTGCGCTGGGGAGTTCGTCGGCCTTCCAGATGGACACCGACATGCGTCCCTCTACGTCAACATCGACCAGCAGCCGGTCCACCACGGTGACATCAGAGCCCCTCTCACAGCCACCAGTCGCCAGCGATCCACGCAGCGTTACGCCGAACGCCACATCGAAACACGCTGACCGAGGCGTAGCACAAACGCGCTCTCATGCCGCTGATCGGTCGTTCGGAATGCGGGTCGACGCCGCGATCGATCTCGTCCTGGTGCCGTGCTCGCCGGCACTCCCGGCCATAGCGACCGTGCCCAGCCCCGGAAGCTGTCCGAGGGCCGACTTTCACCTTCGGGAAAGACTCAGAGTGGTCGTGACCGGGCGCCACCCCGAAACGAGGAGCCCTCATGAACCAGGTCAGCATCGCCGCTGCGGCCAGTCGAGCTCCAGCACGTCATCGGTGTCCCGCCCGCACCACTGCTCCCCAAGAGCGCGCAGCGCGTCCGTGGCGCTGGCGATGTCCACGGCTGTCCACGGAAACGGATCCTGGCTGACCACGCCCCGCACTGCCGATTGCGGAACCAGCCGGCGGGGCTCCACGGCCTGGTGCAGCACCTCGGCAGTGGTCAGCGCGCGGCCCCTGACCTGCACCACCGTGGCCGAGACCACGCGCGCGTCGTGCCGCGGCCGATCCGAGTAGACCGCATGTTCTCGAACACCGCGCCCAAGCGATCGAACCGAACACCCCCTGGGCCAAATCCAGCTCCCGCTCGGTGGCGGCGTGCGCGAGACCGTAGGGCACCCACCATTTCCGCGAGTAGGACGGCAACCACATCACCACCCCGTCCGGGCAACGCACCCACGCCGGAGACTCTCCCCGCGGCGCGCGACGGAGCTCGATCAACACCTCCGGAGCGTGCCCGATCACAAACCCGGTTTACCAGCAAGACAAGTCCAGTACGGCCGGTTCGAGCGAACCCTGATCACACCTGGTGATCACCAAAGCGCCCAGAACGACGACCAACCGCGGTCAGCTGACACCACCAAAGCCAACCGACCGAGCCGCGATCGCTCACGCCGCTGCATAATGGCGCAATGTCGACCACGTTTCGGCCACGGTGGGTGTTGGCCTGGTTCTCCGCTGTCGTGAGCGGGGTCATCGGAGGCGTCGTGGCGTTCGCGGCCCGCTTCGCGATGGGGTTGGTGTGGTCCGACGAGCGGGTAGCCGGTCCCGTGGGTGCCATGGTGGTGGCGGCAGGCCTAATCGTGCTGCTCGTCTTGGTGCGGGTTCGCCGGCGACGGCTCAGCGTTACCGAGAGCGGCCTTGTCGCGCATCGAGATGGATACCGAGTCAGCGTGCGCTGGGACGATTTCGAGCAGGTCGTCACTAAACGGATGGGACCGTTCACGATCGACGTGCTGACCTTCCGCGCCGGTCAGGTCGAACCGTCGTCGCGGCACCCGGTTCCGCGGAAGGTGTTCGCGGTCGGCGCGGACCGCATGATTCAGATCGGTGCCTACGACGTGCGTTGGCGTGACGGCCTGGTCGGACGGATGACGGCACGGGTGACCGATCGGTAGTCGCCTGACGCAGAGCTGCCGAAGCCAGAGTGCCGGCCGCGCAATGAGGACCGCTACAAGCCCGACGGTGTCGCGCCGACGGTCTTGACGAGCGGTACTCCGCACCGGTAGCACCCCGGGCCGGCAGGCGTCCTGCGTGAGGTGACCCCCGAGCCGCCGGGCCACCACCTCGGACGCCCCCACACCACGGCCTACCAGCTGGCCATCGCGCTCCACACGAGATATCCCGAGGCCGCCCACGAGCTGGGCTTCGAGATCGGCGGCGTCGACACCGGCCGCCACAACAGCCTCGCGCAATACCTGGGCCAGCAGCTGTCGACGCGCATCGCCCTCGACGGCGACGCGAGCGCAATCGAAGGGGCCTTCCTGTCCAGCCGACCACATGACGACCCTGCAATTCGTCGACGCCCACGGCGGCCACCACGCCAGCAGCCTCATCGACAGCGGCTTCCCGCTGACGATTTCCGCCTCCGCCGCGCCGAAGTGCGGCCATGACCACGGCCGCGGACGTCCGGCACCTGGTCGAAGCGGCCGCCGGGCTCGACATCCAGCCCCGCGCCCGACGGTGGGCGCACCTGCCGGCGTGCGTGCTCGACGCAGTGTTCTCGATCAACGCCCGATACACCAGCACCATCGCGGTCTGCGACCGGTACGCGAAGCACCAGGGTCTCCTGCCCCACCTGGTCGACGTCGCCGGCTTCCCCACCCTGGCCGGCACCTCCGCTGAACAGCCCGTCGACGCGCTGGCGAAACTGGACCGCCGGACCGGTTCGCCTCCGACGTCCTGGAAAACCGAGGCCGCACCAGTACCCGAGGCGGCTTACTCAAGGCGGAAGCCGCAGTGCGCTACGCCGAGGTCCTTGCCGGCTCCGGTGTGCATACGCTCGGTGACGTGGCGACGCTCCTGTCCGACCTCACCCGGCTCGAGGCGGTGGAACGCCGGTTACGAGCCGTCCCCGGCAACGGCAGGCACGACGTCCGGCTCGGCTACCTCTGGATGCTGGCCAGCACCGACGAGCAGGTCAAGCCGGACCGGAAGGTGCTCGGCTGGCTCAGTCGCCGCCTCGGCCATCAGGTCGACGTCCTGGCCGCGCGGCGGCTGCTCGCCGACGCCGCCGAGCTGGGCCGGACACCCTGGGAGCTCGACCACGCGATCTGAAAGGCCGCCTAGCTTGAGTTTTAACCAGTTCGGCGGGGTCGTGGGTTGCTCGACCTGGTGTTCTTGCCGTGCTTCGATTTTTGGGTGTTCGTGCTGGTGACGGTATGGACGTCATGCCGTGACGCGGGTCGTTGATTGGGTGTTCCGGCGGGACGTCCAGGGCCGGGCCGTGAGGGTTTCGGGACACGGGCCGGACAGGCGAGCTGTGGACGCAGGTTCCG
>NZ_JBEXKX010000066.1:0-41660 GCF_040609695.1 Amycolatopsis sp. NPDC004625 | reverse complement strand
ACGCCCGGTCCCATTCCGAACCCGGAAGCTAAGCCTGACAGCGCCGATGGTACTGCAACCGAAGGGTTGTGGGAGAGTAGGACACCGCCGAACTTTTTTTGAGGAAGGGCCTGGGCCCGGTAGAGATTAACGTCTCCCGGCCCAGGCCCTTTCTCTGTTTCCACCCCAGGCCACCCCGGCCACGCCCGGAGCTGGCGTCGTGATGCCCTTCCAGTCACGCGTGATACCTCCCGGATCACGCGTGATGCCTCAAAGCGGCCCCGGACGAGCCGGCGGCCGGCGTCGCAACGGCGAGGACAACACCAACGACGTCGTCGTCTCCCCGTACCGCTGCACCTTCTCGACCAACGCCTCCAGCTCCGCGGTGTCCCGGCAGAGCACCCGCAGCACCCAGCACTCGTCCCCCGTCACGTGGTCCGCCGCGACGACCTGAGGCAGCGGCAACACCGCCGTCCGGAACCGCGGCGTGTCCAGGCTCCGCACTCGCGCTCGCACCAGCGCCTCGATCGGTAGCCCCAGCTTCGTCGTGTCGACGCTCGCCGTGTAGCCGGTGATCACCCCGCGCTCCTCGAGCCGGCGCACCCGCTCCGTCACCGCCGATCCGGACAGCGACACCCGGCGCCCCAGCTCCGAAAAGCTCAGCCGCCCGTCGGCTTGCAGGAGCTCCAGCAGCTGCCAGTCGACGTCGTCGAGGTGGTCCACCGCAACTCTCCCGGGTTCGCAGGGCCAGAACAGCGAAATCCCCGGCCGATCCGGGCTTCCACGCCGATTCTGCCCTGTCCGGAAACCGCCCGTCCCAGCAGGATTTACCCCATGACACGCACGCTCGCCTTCCCCGCCGCGGCTTCGGCCGCCGCCGTCGAGTACTTCGGTGCCGAACTCGCCTTCGAGGTCGACCCCGACGATCTCGTCCAGGACCTCGAAGCCGGACGCACCGACGGCTACGTCGTCGTCGAGACCCGCGCGCCCGAAGCCTTCGCTCACGCTCGCATCCCCGGCGCGATCAACCTGCCCTACCGGGACATGACGGCCGAAAGCACGAAACACCTCGACGGCGACGTCGTCTACGTCTGCTACTGCGAGAGCGCCCAGTGCAACGCCGCCACGAAGGGCGCGCTCAAGCTCGCCCAGCTCGGCTTCAAGGTGAAACGGCTCTCCGGCGGCATCACCAGCTGGCTCGCCGCCGGCTACCCCGTGGACGGGGAAAAGACCCCGGCGATCCGCTGCGCCTGCTGACCTACCCTGGACCCGTGACACGACTGCTGATCATCCAGCCGGACGAGTCGGACCCGGTCGGCCCCCTCGGCGACTGGCTCTCCGGAGCCGGCGCCGAACTCGACGTCCGCCTGCTCCCCGGTTCCGGCCTGCCCGACGGGCTCGACGGCTACCAGGGCGTCGTCTGCCTGGGCGGCACCATGGCCGCGGAAGCCGACGCCACGCACCCGTGGCTCGCCGACGTCCGGCGGCTGCTGGCCAAGGCGGTGTCGGCGAGCCTGCCGACGCTCGGGATCTGTCTCGGCGCGCAGCTGCTGGCCGTCGGGACCGGCGGCCGCGTCGAGGCCGGTCCCGACGGGCCCGAGGTCGGTCCGTACCTCGTCAGCAAGAAGGACGCGGCGTGGACCGACCCGCTGTTCGCCGACCTGCCGCTCATGCAGGACGTCCTCCAGTTCCACACCGACGCGATCACCCGCCTCCCGCCCGGCGCCGAGCTGCTCGCGTCCTCGCCGCGCTACCCGAACCAGGCCTACCGGCTCGGCCGGTGCGGCTACGGTGTCCAGTTCCACATCGAGACGACGCCGGAAGTCGTCGAGCGCTGGGCCGTCGAATGCCCCGGCGAAGCCGAGTTCGCCCGCCCCGGCGCGCTCGACCACGACAAGCTGGTCACCGTGCACGCCGACATCGAGGAGACCTGGCGTCCCTTCGCGCAGCGGTTCGTCAAGCTGGCCGCCGGCGAGCTCGAACCCGCCGTGGGCGGTCAACGCACGTTACCGCTGGCTTAACGACAGAAGTCACAACCAGCAACGGCCCGTTAACGCCGGGCGCACCCGTCAGGTACCTTGCGGACAGAGTCCCCACAAGGGTGCGGAGGTCCGGGGTGCAACCCTCGTTGCTGGTCGTGGTCGTCGTCGGCACGGCCCTGGTTTTCGATTTCACGAACGGGTTCCACGACACCGCGAACTCGATGGCGACGTCGATCGCCACCGGGGCCCTCAAACCCCGGGTGGCCGTCGCGATCTCGGCGGTGCTGAACCTGGTCGGCGCGTTCCTGTCGGTCGAGGTCGCCAAGACGATCTCCAGCGGCCTGGTGGACGACACGAAGATCGGCCCGTCGATCGTCTTCGGCGGGCTGATCGGCGCGATCGTCTGGAACCTCGTGACGTGGTTCGTCGGCCTGCCGTCGAGTTCGTCGCACGCGCTGTTCGGCGGCCTGATCGGCGCCACCTGGATCTCCGCGGGCGCCGATTCGGTCCACTTCGGAAAGATCGTCGAGAAGGTCCTGGTCCCGGCGGCGGCCAGCCCGGTCATCGCCGGTCTCGTCGCGATGGCCGCCACCTACCTCGTCTACCGCTTCCTGGTGCGGGGCCGCCCGGCCACGCGCGGGTTCAAGGTCGGCCAGATCGTCTCGGCGTCACTGGTCTCCCTCGCCCACGGCACCAACGACGCGCAGAAGACGATGGGCGTCATCACGCTCACCCTCGTCACCGCCGGCAGCCTCCCGTCGGGCGCGGCACCACCCGTCTGGGTGATCATCAGCGCCGCCTGCGCCCTCGCGGCCGGCACCTACCTCGGCGGCTGGCGCATCACCCACACCCTGGGCAAGGGCCTGACCGACATCGAAGGCCCGCAGGGTTTCGCCGCCCAGACGAGCTCGGCGCTGGTCATCCTGGTTTCGTCGCGGCTGGGTTTCCCGCTGTCGACGACGCACGTGTGCTCCGGCGGGATCGTCGGCTCCGGCGTCGGCCGCCGCGACGCGCCGGTCCGCTGGCGGATGGCGGGCCGGATGGTCGTCGCGTGGCTGTTCACGCTGCCCGCGGCCGCGATCGTCGGCGCGATCTCCGGCAAGGTCGCGTCCCTCGGCACGGCGGGCACGATCGCCGTCGGTGTCGCCGGGATCGGCGTGGGCGCCGGAATCTACCTGCTTTCGCGCCGCCACCCCGTCACCGCGCACAGCTTCCAGGTGCCCGAACCGACGCCCGCCGGAACCGAGCCGGGCCGGCTCGCCGCCTGACCCGCGTTCCCCGGCTACGGTGGTCGTGATGGCAGACCGCGCGCGAACGACCGCTTCGGCGGCGAGGTACGGCTTCACCGACGCCCGTGCCGAGGGACAGCTGCGCGCGGCCGGCTGGTGGGCCGACGCCGGCCCGGCCGCCACGGCCGCCGACGTGCTCGCGGCGTTGTCGCGCACCGCCGACCCCGACCTCGCGCTGCGCGGCCTGGACCGGATCCGCGAGGCCGACGCCGATGGGTGGGCCGCCCTCGAAGAACAGCTGCGCGCCCACCGGACCTTCCGCGGCCGGCTCCTCAGCGTCCTGGGCACGTCGAGCGCGCTCGCCGACTTCCTCGCCGCCAACCCCGGCGAGTGGCACGCGCTCACCGCCGACAAGTGCACCGACTCCGCCTGCTACCGCGAAGCCCTGCGCACGGCCCTCCTGCGCGACGACGGCTCGGTGCTCACCGGCACCGAAGCCGAGCAGACGCTCAAGGTCGCCTATCGCGGCCAGCTGCTCGGCATCGCCGCCGCCGACCTCGGCCACCTCGTCGAGGACGGGCTCGAGCACCCGAGCTACGCCGAGGTCGCGGCGCAGCTGACCGAGCTCGCCGAAGCCGCGCTGGCCGCCGGACTGGTCGTCGCCGAGGCCGAATGCGATGCGTCCGCCGAAGGCACCCTCGCGATCATCGCGATGGGCAAGTGCGGCGGCCGGGAGCTCAACTACGTCAGCGACGTCGACGTCATCTTCGTCGGCGAGGGCGACCTCGGCCTCGCGACGCGGCTGGCGAGCACGATGATGCGGGTCGTCGGGAAGGCGTGCTTCGAGGTCGACGCGGCGCTGCGGCCCGAGGGCAAGGCCGGCGCGCTCGTCCGCACCCTCGACGGGCACCACGGCTACTACCAGAAGTGGGCCAAGACCTGGGAGTTCCAGGCGCTGCTCAAGGCGCGCCCGGTGGCGGGCGACGCCGAGCTCGGCCGCCAGTACGCCGAGATGGTGGCGCCGCTGGTGTGGTCGGCCGCCGACCGCGAGAACTTCGTCGCCGAGGTGCAGCAGATGCGCCGCCGCGTCGAAGGGCACGTGCCGTCCGAGCACGCCGAACGCGAGCTGAAGCTGGGCCGCGGCGGCCTGCGCGACGTCGAATTCGCCGTGCAGCTGCTGCAGCTCGTGCACGGCCGGGTCGACGCGGACCTGCGTTCACCGTCCACGATGGACGCACTCGCGGCGCTCGGCGAGGGCGGGTACGTCGGCCGCCAGGACGCGGCCGAACTGGGTGCGTCGTACGAATTCCTGCGGATGATCGAGCACCGGCTGCAGCTGCGGCGGCTGCGCCGGACGCACCTGTTCCCGGCGACGACGGACACCGACGAGCTGCGCATCCTGGCCCGGGCCAGCGGGATCAGGGCGAGCGGCGGCAAGAGCCAGGGCGAGGCGCTGCTAGCGGAGTTCCGGCGGCACGGCAAGGGCATCCGGCGCCTGCACGAAAAGATCTTCTACCGGCCCCTGCTGCAGTCGGTCGCGAACGTGCCCACCGAGGCGCTGCGCCTGACCACCAAGCAGGCGGCCAGCCGGCTGGCCGCGCTCGGCTACACCGCGCCCGACGGCGCGCTCCAGCACATCAAGGCCCTCACTTCGGGGGTTTCGCGGCGCGCGGCGATCCAGCAGGCGCTGCTGCCGGTGCTGCTCGACCTCTTCGCCGACACGCCCGACCCCGACGGCGGGCTGCTGTCGTACCGGAAGGTGTCCGAGGCGCTCGAAGACACTCCGTGGTACCTGCGGGTGCTGCGCGACGAGGGCACGGTCGTGGAGAACCTGGCGCTGCTGCTGGGCACGTCGAGGCTGGTGCCCGACCTGCTGGTCCGCGCGCCGGAGGTGTTGCAGCTCCTCGGCGACCCGGCCCGCCTGGTGGGGCGCACGCCGGCCGAGGTGGCGACGTCGCTGCGGGCTGCCGTCCGGCGCCAGCCGGGGCTGAACGCCGCCGTCGCCGCGGCGCGTTCCCTGCGGCGGCACGAACTCCTGCGCATCGCGTGCGCGGATCTGCTCGGACTGCTCGACGTCCCCGCGGTGTGCGAAGCGCTGTCTTCGGTTTGGGTCGCGGTCCTGCAGGGCGCGCTGGCCGCGGCGTTCCGCCAGCGTCAAGCCGAGCTCGGCCGCACGCCGGCCCGCATCGCCGTCATCGGAATGGGCCGGCTCGGCGGCGCGGAACTCGGCTACGGCTCCGACGCCGACGTGCTCTTCGTGTGCGAGCCGTCCGAAGGCGTTTCGGACGCCGACGCGGTGAAGTTCGCTTCGTCGGTCGCGGAGACGGTCCGGAAGATGCTCGGCGCGCCGAGCTCGGACCCGGCTCTGGTGGTCGACGCCGACCTGCGGCCGGAGGGCCGCAGCGGGCCGCTGGTCCGCACCTTGGAGTCGTACCGCGCCTACTACGCGCGGTGGGGCGAGGTGTGGGAGGCCCAGGCGCTGCTGCGCGCGCGGTTCATCGCCGGCGACGACGACCTCGGCGAGCGGTTCATCGCGATGATCGACCCGATCCGCTACCCCGAAGGCGGCCTGGACGCGACGAAGGCCCGGGAGATCCGCCGCATCAAGGCCCGCGTCGAGACCGAGCGCATGCCCCGCGGCGCCGACCCGACCCGCCACACGAAACTGGGCCGCGGCGGCCTCGCCGACGTCGAATGGACGGTGCAGCTCCTGCAGCTGCAGCACGCGTGTTCGGTCCCCGGCCTGCGGACGACGTCGACGCTGGACGCGCTGGCCTGCTTGCCGGACGCGGGCCTGGCCACGCAGTCCGAAGCGGACTCGCTGCGCGAGGCGTGGCTGCTGGCGACCCGGGTGCGCAACGCGGGAATGCTGGTCCGCGGCAAGGCGGTCGACGAGGTCCCGGGCTCGGGCCGCGACCTGGCGGCGGTGGCCCGCGTGTTCGGCCGCCCGGCGGAAGACGACCCGGGCGAGTTCCTGGACACCTACCGCCGCATCACCCGCCGCGCGCACACGGTGGTGGAGCACCTGTTCTACGAAGCCTGACCTACAGTGGGCCGGGTGACCGATCGCGAACCGTTCCGCACCCGGATCAAGGTCCGGCACTACGAGCTGGACACCCTGGGCCACCTCAACCACGCCGTGTACCACTCGTACGGCGAGGTCTCCCGCCTCGAGCTGCTCGAAGCAGCGGGCGCGGTGAAGGGACTGCCGGGCGTGGCATCGGTGCTGCTGGAGACCCACGTGGTGTTCCGCCGCGAGCTGCGCGCGGGCGACGAAGTCGACGTGACCTGCGACGTGAAGTTCGGCAGCGGCAAGACGTTCCGGATGGATTCGACGATCACCAAACTCGACGGAACGGTGGCGGCGGAGATCACCTGCACGCTGGGGCTGATGGATCTGGAGCGCCGGAAACTGGTGGAGAACCCGCGCGGCCGTTTCGAAGCCGCGGGCGCTGATCTGAAGCTGCTGTCGACGGCGGAATAAGAAACGCCGGTGGCGAGGGCTCTTCGCTCCTCGCCACCGGCGTGTTCAGGGCCGTACTACCGGATCACACGTCGTAGTACAGGGCGAACTCGTACGGGTGCGGGCGCAGCCGCAGCGGGTCGATCTCGTTCTCGCGCTTGTACGAGATCCACGTCTCGATCACGTCCGGGGTGAACACGCCGCCCTCGAGGAGGTACTCGTGGTCGGCTTCCAGGGTGTCCAGCACCGTGCCCAGGTCGCCCGGGACGAGCTTGACGTCCTTGGCCTCCTCCGGCGGGAGCTCGTACAGGTCCTTGTCGATCGGGTCCGGCGGCTCGATCTTGTTCCGGATGCCGTCGAGGCCGGCCATCATCATCGCCGAGAACGCCAGGTACGGGTTGCCCGACGAGTCCGGGCAGCGGAACTCGGCGCGCTTCGCCTTCGGGTTGTTGCCCGTGATCGGGATGCGGACGCACGCCGAGCGGTTGCGCTGCGAGTACACCAGCGAAACCGGGGCCTCGAAGCCCGGGACCAGGCGGTGGTAGGAGTTCACCGTCGGGTTCGTGAAGGCCAGCAGGCTCGGCGCATGCTTGAGCAGGCCGCCGATGTAGTGGCGCGCGGTGTCCGACAGGCCGGCGTAGCCCGACTCGTCGTGGAACAGCGGCTGGCCGTCCTTCCACAGCGACTGGTGGCAGTGCATGCCCGAGCCGTTGTCGCCGGCCAGGGGCTTCGGCATGAACGTCGCCGTCTTGCCCGCCGCGAACACCGTGTTCTTCACGATGTACTTGAACAGCTGCAGGTCGTCGGCCGCGTGCAGCAGCGTGTTGAACTTGTAGTTGATCTCGGTCTGGCCGGCGGTGCCCACCTCGTGGTGCGCGCGCTCGATCTCGAAACCGGTGTTCGTCAGGTTGCGGACGATGTCGTCGCGCAGGTCGGCGAAGTGGTCGACCGGCGGGACCGGGAAGTAGCCGCCCTTGAACTTCGTCTTGTAGCCCTGGTTGCCGCCGACCTCGTCGGCGCCGGTGTTCCACCAGCCCTCGATCGAGTCGATCTCGTGGAAGGAGGCGTGCTCGGCGGAGTCGAAGCGGACCGAGTCGAAGATGTAGAACTCGGCTTCGGGGCCGAAGTACACGTTGTCGGCGACGCCGTACTCGGAGATGTACTGCTCGGCCTTGCGCGCGATGTTGCGCGGGTCGCGGCTGTACGCCTCACGGGTGAACGGGTCGTGCACGAAGAAGTTGAGCGCGAGCGTCTTCGCCTTGCGGAACGGGTCGATCCGCGCGGTCGCCGCGTCCGGCAGCAGGAGCATGTCGGACTCGTGGATGGACTGGAAGCCGCGCACCGAGGAGCCGTCGAACGCGAGACCCTCTTCGTAGGCCTCTTCGGTGAAGGCCTTCGCGGGGACCGTGAAGTGCTGCATCACGCCGGGCAGGTCGCAGAACTGGACGTCGATGACCTCGACGTCCTCGTCGGCGATGAGGCGCTGGATGTCGTCTGGAGTAGTGGGCACCCTCGGTGACTCCTTCTCGTTCGAGCTCGTACGGCAGTGCTCTCTTCGGCTCACGCTAAAAGTGCGGTGTTGCCCGACCGTCACCCGTATGTTTCGCGGGTGTTAACGGGTGGTCGATATCGGGTATCCGACCAGGTCGGATGTGCTCCACGCCACCGGCATACCCTGGATGGGTGGCGAGATGGACCGGTGAATGGCTACCCGGCACCGGCGACGGTGGCCCGGGCACTGATCAACACGGCTCGCGCTGGCCGGGCGAGAAGTTCGGTTTGCCCGAGTCCGGCGTCGGCGCGGCGGCGAGCGGGGGCGCGCGGCTGCTCGGGCTGATCGTCGACCTGGTGGTCGCGGCCCTGGTCACGGCCATCTTCCTGCACCCCAGCCTGCAGGACCCGGCGGCGATGCAGCAGTTCAACCTGTGGTCCGGCGGCGTGTGGGCGGTCATCTCGGTCATCTCGGCCGGGTTCTTCGGCTTCACGCCCGGGATGGCCGCCGTCGGCATCCGCGTCGCCCGCCTCGACGGCGCCGCGCTGGTCGGCCCGGTGCGCGCGCTGGTCCGGGCGGCCCTGACGTTCGTGCTCATCCCGGCGGCGGTCCGCAACGCCGACGGCCGCAGCTGGCTCGACCGGCTGACCGGCACCGTCGTCATCCGGATGCGCTGAGCGGCCGACGTTCGACGGCCTGCCCTGCCGCCACGGTGCTTGCCGCCGGACGGCTCGGCTGCCCCACTTGCACGCGAGGAGTCGCCGTCGCCCACCCGATCCCGGGCGTGAAAAGGCCCCGCCCGGGATCCGGGCGGGGCCTTTTCCTTACGCGGGGGTCAGCGGCGGCGGATCGTCCGCTGAACGTTGCGCATCTTCGCGCCGGCCGGCATCGGGCCCTTGGGGAGCGCCGCGCCGCGGTTGCCGAGGGCGGCCAGCTTCGCCTCGAGGGCGTCGACCTGGGCCGGCTTCAGGTTGCGGGGCAGCTTCATCAGGTAGCCCTGGAGCTTCTTCAGCGGGAGCTGGCCGTCTTCGTGGCCGATCGTCACGTCGTAGATCGGGGTGTCGCCGATCAGGCGGGAGACGCGCTTCTTCTCCTGCGCGAGCAGGGTCTTGACGCGGTGCGGCGCGCCTTCGGCCACCAGCACCACGCCGGGGCCGCCGAGGACCCGGTGCACCGCGTCGAGCTGGGTCGTCGCCGCGACCGTCGGCGTCACCTTCCAGCGGCCGCGCAGGTTCTCCAGCGCCCACGCCGCGGCGCCGGGCTGGCCGTCGGCCTTCGAGTAGACGGTCTTCTGGACGCGTCGGCCGAAGATGATCATGGCGAGGAGGCCGCCGAGCACCAGGCCCAGCGGGAGCAGCACCCACTGCGCGTTGAAGAAGAACCCGACCCCGAACAGGACGCCGGCGACGACGACGATCGCCCCGACCATCCACGGGATGAGCCACGGGTCTTCCTTGCGCTGCATCTTGAAGGCCTCGAAGAGCTGGCCACGGCGTGCCTTGCTCGCCGCGCGCTTCTCCTTCTTGGCCTGCTTGGCCGCTTCCTTGTCCTGCTGTCCCGCCATATGACCAGGATACGGCCGCGTGCCCCTGACCCGATTCCCCGTCCCCCTCTGCGAGGATGCGGGACGTGACCGGCGTACTTCCCCCCAAGAGTGTGACCCGTCTGCTGGATGGTCTCGACCCCGAGCAGCGCGCCGCCGCCAGTGCCCCGCGGGGGCCGGTCTGCGTGCTCGCCGGGGCCGGCACGGGCAAGACCCGGACGATCACCCACCGCATCGCCCACCTCGTCCGATCGGGGCACGTTTCCGCCGGTCAGGTGCTTGCCGTCACGTTCACGACGCGCGCCGCGGGGGAGATGCGGACCCGGCTGCGGGGGCTCGGCGTCGACGCGGCGCAGGCCTTGACGTTCCACGCCGCCGCCCGCCGTCAGCTGCGCTACTTCTGGCCGCGCGTGGTCGGCGACCGGCCGTGGGACCTGATGGAGAACAAGCTGCGGTTCGTCGGCCAGGCCGCGAACCGGCACCGGCTCGGCACCGAGGTCGAGGTGCTGCGCGACCTCGCGAGCGAGATCGAGTGGGCCAAGGCGTCGCTGGTCGGCCCGGACGACTACCCGGCCGTCACCGCGCGCGCCCAGCGGGACATCCCGGCGCCGGCGGCGCAGGTCGCCGAGGTCTACCGCACGTACGAAGAACTGAAGACCGCCGCGCAGGTCCTCGACTTCGACGACCTGCTGCTGCACACGACGGCGGTGCTCGAGGAACACGGCGTCGTCGCCGAGGAGTTCCGCGACCGCTACCGCTGCTTCGTCGTCGACGAGTACCAGGACGTGACGCCGCTGCAGCAGCGCCTGCTCGACGCGTGGCTCGGCGGGCGCGACGACCTCACCGTCGTCGGCGACGCCAACCAGACCATCTACTCCTTCGGCGGCGCGTCGCCGCGGTCGTTGCTCGAGTTCACGCGCCGCTTCCCGGACGCCACCGTCGTCCGGCTGGAGCGCGACTACCGGTCGACGCCCGAGGTCGTCTCGCTGGCGAACCGGGTGATCGGCGCGGCGCGGGGCCGGCCGGCGGGCTCGCGGCTGAAGCTGATCGGGCAGCGGCCGCCGGGGCCGGAGCCGCGCTTCGCCGAGTTCGACGACGAGGCGGTCGAGGCCGAGGCCGTCGCCCGGCGGGTGCGCGAGCTGCTGGACGGCGGCGTCGCGGCGAGCGAGATCGCGATCCTCTACCGGGTCAACGCGCAGTCCGAGGCCTACGAGTCGGCGCTGGCCGAAGCCGGCGTCCCGTACCTGGTCCGCGGCGGCGAGCGGTTCTTCAACCGGACGGAGGTCCGGCAGGCGATGTCCGCGCTGCGGGCGGCGAGCGGCGACGGCAGCTCCGACCTGGTCACGACGGTGCGTTCGGTGCTCGCGCGGGTCGGCCTGACCGAGTCGCCGCCCGCGGGTGGCGCGGCGAAGGAACGCTGGGACGCGCTCCTGGCGATCGTCGAACTGGCCGAAGAGCTCGCTTCGACGGTCGCGGACGCGGACCTGCCGCGCTTCTGCGCCGAGCTCGACCAGCGCGCCGCGGCCCAGCACCCGCCGACGGTCGAGGGCGTGACGCTGGCGTCTCTGCACGCCGCGAAGGGCCTGGAGTGGGACGCGGTGTTCCTCGTCGGCCTGGCCGAGGGCACGCTGCCGATCCTGCACGCGGGCGACGACGAGGCGGCGATCGAGGAGGAGCGGCGGCTCTTCTACGTCGGCGTCACCCGGGCCCGCGAGCACCTCTGGCTGTCCTGGGCGCTGGCCCGGACCCCGGGCGGGCGCCGCAACCGGCGGCGCAGCCGGTTCCTGTACGGCCTGATCCCGGAGGACCACCCGGCCGCCCGGGTGGCGCGGTCGGCCCAGCAGAAGGCGGCGCCGGTGAAGGCGGCGCGCTGCCGCGTCTGCGGCGGGCCGCTGCTGGAGACCATCGACGTCAAGCTGGGCCGGTGCGGGCGCTGCCCGTCCACAGTGGATGAGGGCCTGCTGGAGCGGCTGAAGACGTGGCGCGGCGACCGCGCGCGCGAGCTGAAGGTGCCGGCGTTCGTCGTGTTCACGGACGCGACGCTGATGGCCATCGCCGAGCAGCGCCCGGCCGACGAGGCGGCACTGGTGTCGATCTCCGGCATCGGCGCGACGAAGCTCGAACGGTTCGGCGCGGAGATCCTCGGCGTCGTCCGGGCGTCGACGGGTTCTTGACCGCGTCCGGACCATGATCGACGCGGCGAACCCGCTGCTCAGGGGCGATCTTCGTAACTTCGAGGATTTTCCCGTTAATTGAGTTGCCCCCGTGTGGTGCGGGGCAATAACCTGCCAGTACCGAGCCCGAAGGGCTCGGCTGGGGATCCACGTTGCAGCGCCGCTCGGCGGCCGTGTGTGCAGAGTACAGAAGGAGGTGCCGGTGAAATGACCATCAACATGACGCTCACGAACCCGGGCACCCGTCTGTCCTGTGCCGCGGAAGCCGCGGTCGCTTCGCGCCCGGGCACCGGTGTGTCCGTGAGCGCGCACGAGATCCGTGGCATGCGGCGCGTCGAGCGTCGTTGGGCCACCGGTGTCGTCGTCTTCGGGACGCAGGGCGTTCTCGCCGCGTACCCGCAGGCCGATCTGCCGACCATCAAGCAGTTCCGTGTTCCGTCGTCGATACGGGAGCGAAGTTCCTGACCTAGTCAGGACAGAGGCTCACGAAGGCCGCGGAACCGGAAAACCCGGATCCGCGGCCTTCGTGTTTTTGGCTGCACAACCCAAGAGGAACCAGCGTTGCCCAGCTCCGTCACTCAACCGAAAACCCGTACGACACAAGGAGGAACCCCCATGTCTTCGGCCATCGCCTACACCTCCGGTGAGGCAATATTCGCCGACCTGCTCGACCCGATCGCGGTGCCCGACGTGGCGCTGCCCTGCCGTTCCGGCGACGCGGACCTGTGGTTCGCCGAGTCCCCGGCCGAGCTCGAGCGGGCCAAGGCCCAGTGCGCCGACTGCCCGGTCCGCGAGGCCTGCCTCGCGGGTGCCCTGGCCCGTCGCGAGCCGTGGGGCGTCTGGGGCGGCGAGATCTTCGAGCGCGGCGTCGTGATCGCGCGCAAGCGGCCCCGCGGCCGCCCGCGCAAGAACGCAGTCGTCGAGCCCGCCGCGGCCAAGGCCGCTGGCGATCACCGGAGCGCCGCCGCATGAGCGTCGAACCGGTTACCGCGAAGGACTACGAAGCGCGGATGTGCCGTCCGCAGCTGCAGCTGACGAAGACCGAGATCGAGGAGACCAGCGAGATGTTGCTTTACGAAGAACTGTCCAGGGCCCGAATACGGGACCTCGAGGAAGGGGTCCGCGCCCAGCGGGCCCGAGGTAGCGCACGCGCGGTCCGCCGCTGGACGCGAGTAGCCCGATGGGCGGCTCGCCGGGTGGAGCGCCACCAGGAGCAGAGCTGAGAGCAGGGCCCCTGCCGCTTCCGGGCGGCGGGGGCCCTTCCTGGTGTTCAATGGGCCGATGTCCGGACACACCCACGACGACATCGACTGGGCGGACCGCCTGACCCAGCTGCGCATGGCGGACACGCTCGACGCGTCGGCGTTGACCCCGGTCGCCCGGCGCCTGCTGGCCGGGCTGCCGGAGCACCCGACGATCGTCGACGTCGGCTGCGGCGCGGGCGGGATGAGCGTGCTGTTCGCGCGCGAACTGGCTCGCGGGGGCACGCTCGTGCTCGTCGATGCCACGCCGAAGCTGCTCGCCGAGGCAGAGCGGGCGGTCGCGGAGGCTGCCGCCGGCTCGGTGGAGGTCGTCAGCCTGCAGGGGGACCTCGCCGATCCCGGGCTGGCCGCGCCCGCAGCTGATCTGGTGTGGGCGTCCGGCGTCGTCCACCACGTCGGTGACCAGCAGGCCGCGTTGCGCACGCTCGCCGGGCTGGTGCGGCCGGGTGGGGTGCTGGCCATCGCCGAGGGCGGGCTGGAGCTGCGGTGCCTCCCGTGGGAGCTCGGGGTCGGCAGGCCGGGGCTGGAGCAGCGCTTGCACGCGGCGCGGGCGGCGTGGTTCACCCGGATGCGCGCCGGGCTGCCGGGCAGCGTCCCGATGCTGTACGGCTGGACGCGCGCACTCCGCGAAGCCGGCCTCTCGGACGTCGAGTCGTTCGGTGCGCTCATCGATCACCCGATGCCGGGTTCGGACCTCCTTCGCGAGTACGTGGTGCACCGCATCGGCTGGCTCGCGGACTGGGCCACGGAGTGGCTCGACCCCGACGACCGCGCCGCGGTGGCGACCCTGACCGATCCGAGGAGTCCGCATTTCCTCGGCCATAGGGATGATCTGTACCTCTTCGGCGCCAAGGCGATCCACAGTGGACGGTCGCGATGAGCGAGCCGGAGCCCCGCGTGTGCACCCGCTGCGGCCACACCCGGACGGCCGACGAAGACCCGGTCACGGCCCTCGCCTGGGTATCGACCCGCGAGCGGGGCGCGGTGCGGTGGCTGTGCCCGACCTGCGCGCGTCAGCATGTGCGGGACATCGAGGGCAAGCTGCCGGACGAGTACTGGTGATCAAGTCACGCTCCTGAGTGGGGTTTCGCCCGCGGGGTTCGTGCGGGAAGTTGGCTCGGTTCGGGCAGGTGACCTCCTGGCACACGAGCCGACCGTCCCGGTACGCGAGCCGACCTCTCCGGTACGCGAGCCGACCCTCCAGATACGCGAGCCGACCTTTCCGGCACGCGAGCCGACCGCCTAGGTACGCGAGCCGACTGTCCCGGCACGCGAGTCGACCGTCTCGGTACGCGAGCCGACCCCTTCCGGCACGCGAACTCGCGTGATCGCAGCCGTACCTCGTGTGATTGAAAGCGGAACTCGCGTGCTTGTAAGGGCATCTCGCGTGATTGGGAAGGCATCACGCGTGACTGGAGGGGCATCTCGCGAAGTTGGAGGGTCGGCTCGCGTACCTAGGAGGTCGGCTCGCGTATCTGGCGGGTCGGCTCGCGTGCCCCCGGGTCGGTCCGCGGGCCTGGAGGGTCGGTTGGCGTGCCCCGGGGGTCGGTCCGCGGGCCTGGAGGGTCGGTTGGGGAGGCTGGCGGGATCTGACGGGTGGGTCAGGCGGCGTCTCCTTCGGGGGATTGGGGGGTTGTGCGGACCTTGGGGCGGGGGGTGCGGGAGGCGTCGCCGAAGGCGCGGGCCAGCTCCTGGGCCACCTCGTCCGGGACCTGGCGGAGCTGGCGGACCGTGCAGCGGACCAGGACTATGCCCGTCGCCGCCAGGGCGAGGTGGCTGAAGCCGCCGCCCACTCCTGGGGTGCAGCGGTACTGCCAGGCCAGGCCGATCTCGTCCCACCACGCGTCCGCTTCGCCGAGGGGGCGGCCCCGGCGGTCGCAGATCGTCTGGTCCCAGCTCGGTGGGGGGATGGGGACCAGGTCCAGGATGCGCGCGGCGAGGCCGTGGGCCTGGATCGGGCCCTCGTCGAGGTAGCGCAGCACCTTGCGGACCGCCGCCGTGCCGCGTTGGGGGCCTTCGTCCAGCTCCAGGAGCAGCTCCTGGAGGCTGCACAGGCCCCAGTACAGCGGGAGCGTCAGCAGGTGCCGGATGCGGGCCGGGTCCGGTTCGGTGCGGGCCAGGTCAAGGGTGGCCCGGGCCGGTGGGGCGAACGGCAGGTCGTCGACCATGACCGGCTCCGGGATGTGTGCCGTCCGGGCCAGGCGCACCCCTTCGCCCGCCACCACCCGGCAGTGGTCGGGGACCAGCAGGCGGATGTCGCCCGCCTCGCACTTGACGCCGTGGGCCTGCAGGGCGTCGGCGCCGGTGATCACCACCTTCGGCCCGTACCGCACCAGCAGCGCGCGCAGCAGCTCCTGCCGCGTCGGCGCGGTGTTGCGCAGCAGGACGACACCGGGGTGCAGGCGGCGCCACGGCCCGCCGGGGCCGCAGAGCCGCCGGGTTCTTCGGTCCGATACCCCGGCCCTTCGCAACTGTTCGAGGTTCATCACCTCGCCCGCGCCGGGATTACCGAGGGCCAGCGGGTCGGTGCACTGAGTAGCAGTCATCCTTCGAGCATGGCGGCTCGGCCAACCGGGTGGAACCCCGTTCCCGCCGGCTGTGGACAACTCGGCGGATTCCGCCCGTTCGCGGCCCCACCTGTGGACAACTCAGGCGGCGAACCCGGGCTGCCAGCGCTCCACGATGCCGCGGGCCGGGATCTCCGCGTCGAGCTGGCAGAGGATGCCCGTCGACCCCGCCGTCACCCGGTGGATCATCAGGTACTCGGGCGGCAGGTTGAGCATCCGGCCGACGCGGAAGTCGTTGCCGCGGCTGTCGCCGACCCGGCCGGCCTGCTTCTGCATCCAGCGGCGGGTGAAGTGGAACGTCGGCGCGGCCAGCGGCTCGGTGAACGGCGCCAGGTACGCCAGCACCTCCTCCGCCGTCAGGTCGCTGTCCGGCCGGATGAACCGGTTCTCGCGCAGCAGGCGCATCAGCTCGGCGGACTGGCCGTCGAGGGCCAGCCGCGTCATCTCGCCCAGGTGGCGGGGGATGCCCTCGGGCAGCCGGGCGACGCCGCCGAAGTCGATGACGCACAGCCGCTCGTCTTCGGTGATCATGAAGTTGCCCGGGTGCGGGTCCGAGTGCAGCAGGTGGACGCGCTCGGGCGAGGAGTAGTGGAACTCCGCCAGCAGCCGGCCCGCCAGGTTCCGCGTCTCCCGGTCGCCGTCCGCGATCACCTGGGACAAGGGGGTGCCCGTCACCCACTCGGTGACCACGACCTTCGGCGCGCTGGCGACCACCCGCGGCACCAGGATGCCGGGATCGCCGTCGAACGCCTTCGCGAAGGCCCGCTGGTGCTGGGCCTCGGACTGGTAGTCCAGCTCTTCGTTCATCCGCTCGGCGAGCTCGGCCAGCAGCGGCTTGACCTCGGTCCCGGGCACGAACGCCTGGAACAGCCGGCTGAACCGCTGCAGCTGGCGCAGGTCGCTGCGCAGGGCCTCGTCGGCGCCCGGGTACTGCACCTTGACGGCGACCGTGCGGCCGTCGTGCCAGACCGCGCGGTGCACCTGGCCGATGCTGGCGGCCGCCGCCGGCTCGTCGTCGAACGACGCGAACCGGCTGGTCCAGGTGCGGCCCAGCTGCTCGGCGAGCACCCGGTGGGTCTGCCGGGCCGGCATCGGCGGCGCCGCGGCCTGCAGCTTCGTCAGGGCTTCGCGGTAGGGCTTCGCCATGTCGTCCGGCACCGCCGCCTCGAACACGCTCAGCGCCTGGCCGAACTTCATCGCCCCGCCCTTGAGCGTGCCGAGCACCTCGAACAGCTGCTCGGCCGCCTTGGCCGACAGCGTCGCGTTCACCTGCTCGGCGCTCTGGCCCGCGAGCCTCTTGCCCCAGCCGCCCACCGCCCGGCCGGCGATGCCGAGCGGAAGACTGGCGAGCTTGGCGGTGCGGGCGGCACCTTTGCGCGGCATCGCGGTGTCACGATCGCCCGGGTCGCGGAAGTCGGTCACACCGGCGATTCTGCCCTGCGGCCACGACGGCGCGCAGCCTGCGCGCGACGACTTAGTGGTCTACGTCTCCCGCGGTACCCCCTGGGCGCCACAGCCGCACCGCGGGTGCGGGGGCCAGCCGCGGTGCCGGATGCGGCCGTCGAAGGCGTCGATCTCGAGGGTGGCGTTCCACGCCGGCGGCGCCGGCGCGGCGGGGGAGAGCAGCCGCATGGCCTGGGCGACCGCCAGCGACGCGCAGGCGTGGACCGCGCCGAGGTCGGGCCGCTGGTGGCGGCCGGCGAGCTGCCCGGCGACGCGCGGCCAGCACGGGTCGCGGTCCGTGCGGTGCAGGTCGGCGCAGCGCAGGCACGAGCTGCGGCCCGGCACCACCAGGGGCCCGACGATGGCCGTGCCGTCGCGGACGCGCGCCGCCAGGTGCGGGACGCCGTCCTCCATCAGCTGGGCGACCTGCTCGGGGGCGGGCACGACGGCGTCGGTGAGCAGGGCCACGTCCGGGTACCGGTCGTGCAGCCGGGTGACCCGGACGCGGGGGTCGACCCGGCGGAGCAGGTCGGCGAGCGCCTGCCGCCGGGGCCGTCCCAGGTCCGCGTCGGTGAGGCCGGAGCCGAGGTCGTGCTCGGTCACCGCGCCGGACGCCCGCAGCTCGACGTGCCCGACGCCGGCGTTGGCCAGCAGCACGGCGACCGCGACCGCCACCCGGCCTTCGCCGTGCACCGTGACCGCGGCGGCGCGCCTGCGCTCCGCGAGCGCGGCCTGGTGGTGGCGCGCCCGCAGCGACCAGAGCCCGCACTCGCCGCGGAGCCCCGGGCCGTCGGGGCGGCCGGCGTCGGTGACCAGGCCGAGCGCGGTCAGCTGCCGCAGGAGCGTCCGAAGCTGGTCGCGGTGTTCGCTCTCGGCGAGCAGAAGGCGTTCGACGGGCTTGCTGCCGTCGAGGGCGCGCACCTTCGCGGCGAGGTCCGGGGTGAGGTTTTCGACGATCACGCCGTGGCGCGGGTCGAGGCCGATCTGGATCTCGCGCGGGCCGCGTTCCAGCACGGTGAGGCCCGGGAGCAGGGCGGGATGGGCGGGCAGGAGGACCGGGGGCATGTCGGCGGTGGCGAGGAGCATGTCCGCAGGATGGCATCCGGCGGCGACGGGGAAGGCCGGGAAGGCGCCGGATCGGCCGAGTTGTCCACAAGTGGAACCGGCTGTGGACAACTCGGGTCTGTGACCCGAAGGCGCTCGGAGTTGTCGGTGCCTGGCCTTACCGTTGTCGGGTGGTCGAAGCACGGACGCCCTCGCTGAGAGGCAGGGGGGAGACGAACCCCCCGTCGGACACACCCGGACACAAGGTCGAAGTGCGGCGCAGCCAGCGCCGGCACCGGACGGTCACCGCGTATTGGAAGGACGACACGCTCGTCGTGCTCATCCCCGCGCGGATGACCAGGGCGGAGGAGAAACACTGGGTCGCCGAGATGGAGCGCAAGCTGCAGCGCGCGGAACCACGTCGGCCGGCGGCCCCGAAGACGTCGGACGAAGCCCTGCTGGCGCGGTGCGCGCTGCTGTCGGGCAAGTACCTGGACGGCACCGCGACGCCGGCGAGCGTGCGCTGGGTGCAGCCGATGCGCACGCGGTGGGCTTCCTGCACGCCGGTCGACGCGACCATCAGGGTCAGCGACCGGCTGCGGAAGGTGCCTCCGTGGGTGCTCGACTACGTGCTGGTGCACGAGCTGGCGCACCTGCGGGAGCCGGGGCACGACGCCGCGTTCTGGGCGCTGGTGCGGCGGTACCCGAAGACGGAACGCGCGATGGGGTACCTCGAGGGGCTGGCGGCGGCCGCCGGGTGGGGGATCGACACGGAGTGTTGAGCGGGTGAGGCGGATCGGGGCGGCCCGTGGATCGGGGCCGCCCCGGTTGATTCCGCCCCCGAGGGCTTGCGCAGGTCAGGCCGGAGAAGTGCGCCCGAGCAGCAGAAAGGCCGGTGACCCGCGTTGCGGACCACCGGCCTCTCCAAGACCTCCCGGACCTACGCCGGGTTCTCGCCCTCCTCGGGCTTTTCCTCACGCCCTTCGCGCTCGGCCTTCTCCGTGCGCTCCAGCTCGGCGATCGGGTCGAGGCCGTCGAGCAGGTCGGGGGAGCCCACGCGGTCCGCGAAGTCGATCGGCTCGTCCAGGTCCTCCGCCGTCGGCATCAGGTCCGGGTGCGACCAGAGGCCGTCGCGCTTCTCCGTTCCGTGGCGGTCGCCCACCAGCTTCCACAGGTTCGACGCGTCCCGCATGCGGCGGGGGCGCAGCTCCAGGCCGACCAGGGTGGCGAACGTCTGCTCGGCCGGGCCGCCCGTGGCGCGGCGGCGGCGGAGCGTCTCGCGCAGGGCGTCCGCTCCCGGCAGGCGGTCTCCCACCGCTTCGGCCACCACCACGTCGACCCAGCCCTCGACCAGGGCCAGCAGCGTCTCCAAACGCCGCAGCGCCGCCTTCTGCTCGTCCGTCGTCTGGGGCTCCAGCAGCCCGGACGACATCGCTTCCTCGATGCTCGCCGGGTTCGCCGGGTCGATCTGGCCGGCCAGGGACTCCAGCGCCGAGGTGTCCACCGAAATGCCGTGCGCGAACTCCTCGACCGTCGCCAGCAGGCGCTGCCGCAGCCACGGCACGTGCGTGAACAGGCGCTGGTGCGCCGCCTCGCGGGCCGCCAGGAAGACCAGGATCTCGCTGTTCGGCAGCTCCAGGCCCTCGGCGAACTTCTCGATGTTCGCCGGCAGCAGCGCCGACGTGCCCGCCGGGGCCAGCGGCAGGCCGATCTCCGACGACGTCAGCATTTCCGACGCCAGCTGGGCCAGCGCGTTGCCGAGCTGGGAGCCGAAGGCCATCCCGCCCATCTGGCCCATCATCTGCAGCAGCGGGCCCGCGGCCTGCTTGGCCTCCTCGGGCAGCGCCTGCATCCAGGCACCCGAGACCTGCCGCGCCACCGGGTCGCACAGCCGCTGCCACGTCGGGAGCGTCTTCTCCACCCAGGACCGCGGGGACCAGGCCACCGTCGACGTCGCGCCGGCCGGGAACACCGTCGCCGCGTCGAGCCAGAGCTCGGCCAGGTGGGCCGCGTCACGGACCGCCGCGTTCGCGTCGTCGCCGCCGCGGAAGCCGAGCTTGCTCTCGCCGGTGTTGCCGGCACTGCCCAGCGTCTGCAGGGCGATCTGCTTGGCGAGGTCGTAGTTCACCGGCCCGCTGGAGGTGCCCGCCTGGCTGAGCATCTGGCCCAGCTGGCTCAGCATCTGCCCGAGCTGGTTGAAGGCCTCGGCGCCGGACTGCTGCCCGCCTTCCGAGGGGTCGTTCTCACCTCGTTTGTCGGGATCGGAAGGTCCGAAGCCGAACGGGGGTTTGCTCATGTGTCCACCGTACGCGGGTCGAGGGCCGCCGAGCGCGTCAACCGGACCCATGTGCGTGGCCTTCACCGAGAAGCGAACGCGGTCACCGTACGCTGTCGGGCGTGACCAAGTCTTCCGAGGAGACCGCCCCCGCGAAGAGCGCTCCGGACCCGGCGGCAGACCCGCCCGGCGAGGCCCGGCGGATGACCCGGCGCGGCTGGACTCTGGTGGTCAGCGGCGCGCTGTTCCTGATCTTCGTGGTGCTCGGCTCGGTCGTGCCGGTGCCGTTCGTGGCGATCAGCCCGGGCCCGACCTACGACACGCTCGGTCGCGACGCCGCCGGCAACCCGGTCATCCAGGTCACCGGCCACGACACCTTCCAGACCACCGGCGAGCTGCGGATGACGACCGTCTCCCTGCACGACGGCGTCACCCTCTTCCAGGGCCTCGGCTTCTGGGCCAGCGGCCGGTACGCGCTCGCGCCGCGCGAGGAGTACTTCAAGCCGGGCGAGACGAACGAGCAGGTCAAGCAGGAGAACATCCAGCAGCTGCAGGACTCGCAGACGAACGCCCAGGTCGCCGCCCTGCGCAAGCTGGGCTACCCGGTCAAGGTGCTGGCGAAGCAGATCGTCTCCGGCAGCCCCGCCGACCACGTGCTCTCGCCCGGCGACAAGCTGATCACCGTCAACGGCAAGAAGATCGTCGAGGCCGCCGACGTGCGGGCCGCGCTCACCGGCACCCTGCCCGGCCAGACCGTGCAGATCACCTTCCAGTCCGACGGCCAGCCCGAGCGGACCGTGCCGCTCACCCTCGCCGCGCGCCCCGACCGCAAGGAGGGCTTCGTCGGCCTCACCGCGGTCGACCGGGCCGACGCGCCGTTCACCGTCAACATCTCCCTGCAGGACGTCGGCGGCCCGTCGGCCGGCCTGATGTTCACCCTCGCCATCATCGACCGGCTGCAGTCCGGCGACCTGGCCGGCGGCCGGCACATCGCCGGCACCGGCGAGATCACCGAGACCGGCGAGGTCGACCCGATCGGGGGCATCTCGTTCAAGGTCGTCGGTGCCCGGGAGGCGGGTGCCACCGACTTCCTGGTCCCCGAGCACAACTGCGCCGAGGCGAAGTCCAACGCCCCCGCCGGGCTCAACCTCATCAAGGTGTCCACACTGGACGACGCGCTCGCGCAGCTGGCCAACCTGAAGGCGGGCCGCCCGACAGCCTCCTGCTAGGGCAGCAGCGTGGCCTTCAACGCCTCGACCAGATTCGGGGCCAGGTCGGGGCTTTCCACGATCTCGTCGACCGATTCGTCCGTGCCGGCCCCGCGCAGCCGCATCACGCAGGCGCCTTCGCCGTCGCGCAGGACCGCGGCCACCAGGCGGGCCTCCGTGCGCTGCGGGTGGTCGGCGGCCGCGCGGCGGAGGCTCTCGGCGTCCGCTTCGGCGACGTCCGGCAGCTCCGACTCCGAGCCCGGCGGCAGCACGATGATCTCCTGGGCCAGCGCGCACCCGACGACCAGGTCGGGCCAGGCGATCCGGGCCAGCGCGTCGGCCAGGTCGCCCTCGGGCAGCGCCTCCTGGGCCACCGGGGTCAGCGGGTTCGCCCGGTCCAGCTGGCCGGCCAGCTCCGGCTGCTCGTCCAGCAGCGCCGCCGTCGGGACCAGCGCGAACAGCTGCGGCGGCTGGTCCCAGCCGCCCGCGGCCATGAAGTCCTCGATTTCACGGGCGAGCGCGGCCACGCCGGCCTGTCGCGCTTCGTTCGCTGCCATGCGCACATCGTGTCAGGTCGGCCGGGGCGGCGACGCCGCGAGTCCGGTTTGGGCGGGTCCCGGGAACTTCACCGGGCATCCGTAGAGTTAGGGAATCAGGGGGCGCACGCGCCCCTGCTCAAGTGTTGACGAAGACAGGAGCGTGTGCCGTGGCGACTCGGCCCCCGGTGAGCCTGCCGAAGCTGTCCCGGCGGAGCCGGATCCTCCTCATCATCGCCGCGGTGATCGTGCTGGCGCTGCTGCTCGGGGCCCGCCTCCTCGACACGTACGTCGATTGGCTGTGGTTCGGCGAAGTCGGGGCGCGCGGGGTGTTCACCACCCAGGTGATCACCCGGGTCATCCTCTTCTTCGCCGTCGGGCTGCTCGTCGGCGGCGCGCTGGCGATCAGCCTGATGATCGCCTACCGCACCCGCCCGGTGTTCGTGCCGATCTCCGGCGCCGACGACCCGCTGGCGCGCTACCGCTCCGCGATCGTCGCCCGCATCCGCCTCTTCGGCGTCGGCATCCCGGTGCTCACCGGGCTCATCGCCGGCCTGTCCGCCCAGGGCGACTGGCAGGTCGTGCAGCTGTTCCTCAACGGCACCTCGTTCGGCCAGACCGACCCCGAGTTCGGCAACGACGTCGGCTTCTACGCCTTCGACCTCCCGTTCTTCAACTGGCTGCTCGGCTGGCTGTTCATCACCGTCGTCATCTCCTTCTTCGGCGCGCTGATCTCCCACTACGTCTTCGGCGGCATCCGGCTGGCCGGCAAGGGCGGCCAGCTCGCCGGCCCGACCCGCGCGCAGCTCGCCATCACCGTCGGGCTCTTCGTGCTGCTGAAGGCGGTCGAGTACTTCTTCGACCGCTACAACCTGCTGCTGTCCGACCGCGGGGCCCCGCTGTTCATCGGTGCCACCTACACCGACCTGAACGCGGTCCTGCCGGCCAAGCTGATCCTGCTGTGCATCTCGGTGATCTGCGCGATCGCGTTCTTCGCCGGCGCGTTCCTGCGCAACCTGCAGCTCCCGGCCATCGCACTGGTGCTGCTGATCCTGTCGAGCATCCTGGTCGGCGTCGCCTGGCCCGCCATCCTCGACCAGTTCTCGGTGAAGCCGAACGCCAACGAGAAGGAAGCGACGTCCATCCAGCGCAACATGGACGCCACCCGCCGCGCCTACGGCCTCACCGACGTCCAGTACCAGCCCTACACCGGCAAGTCGGACGCCACCCCGGACCAGATCAAGGCCGACACCGGCACGATGTCGAACATCCGGCTGCTCGACCCGAACATCCTCTCCGACACCTTCACCCAGCGCGTCGGCCGCGAGAACTTCTACGGCTTCCCGGCCAAGCTGGACATCGACCGCTACACCGTCGGCGGCGTGACGCAGGACTACATCGTCGCCGCCAAGGAGATCAAGACCGAGGGCCTCACCGGCAACCAGACCAGCTGGATCAACAAGCACCTCGTCTACACCCACGGCAACGGCTTCGTCGTCGCCCCCGCCAACACGATCGACCGCGCGGTCAAGGACGCCAACTCCGACGGCGGCTACCCGATCGCGACGACCAGCGACACGCAGAACCCGTCCGGCGCCGGCGCCGCCGGCGCGAACCAGACCGGCATCCAGGTCAAGGAACCCCGCATCTACTACGGCGAGCTGTCCGCCGCGGAGTCCGACTACGCCATCGTCGGCGGCACCTCCGGCAACGCGCCGGGCGAGTACGACACCGCGACCGACCGCTACACCTACAAGGGCACCGGCGGCGTTTCGATCGACAACTGGTTCAACCGCCTCGCCTTCGCCGCCGAATACGGCGAACGGAACATCCTGTTCTCCGACGCCATCGGCGACAACTCCAAGATCATGTACAACCGCGACCCGCGCGACCGCGTCAGCAAGGTCGCGCCGTGGCTGACCCTCGACGGCGACCCGTACCCGGCCGTCGTCGACGGCAAGATCCAGTGGATCATCGACGGCTACACCACGCTCAACAACTTCCCGTACGCCCAGCAGACGCAGCTCGGCGCGGCCACCAACGACTCCCTCAACGGCGTCGCCCGGCAGGCCAACAGCTCCATCAACTACATCCGCAACTCGGTCAAGGCCACCGTCGACGCCTTCAACGGCACCGTGACGCTGTACTCGATCGACGACAAGGAACCGGTCCTCAACGCCTGGGAGAAGGTCTTCCCCGGACTCGTGAAACCGAGCTCCGAGATCTCACCGGACCTGCGGTCGCACTTCCGCTATCCGGAGGACCTGTTCAAGATCCAGCGTGAACTGCTGTCGCGCTACCACGTCAGCAACCCGCAGGAGTTCTACTCACAGCAGGCGTTCTGGAGCGTCCCGCAGGACCCGACGGCCGAAGGCGGCTCCAACCCGGCCGCGGCCGGCGCGGCCAACCAGCCCGGCTACTACGTCCTCGCCGACACCCCCGGCCAGACCAAGCCCACGTTCCAGCTCACCAGCTCCCTGACCGGCCTCCAACGCCAGTACCTCGCGTCCTGGATGTCGGTGTCCTCCGACCCGGCCGACTACGGCAAGATCCGCGTCCTCCAGCTACCCAGCGCGGCCACCGGAGCCACCCAGGTCGACGGCCCGGTCCAGGTCCAGAACCGGTTCCAGAGCGACTCCCGCGTCGCCCAGGACCGCACCCTGTTCAACAACCCGAACGTCACCCCGATCTACGGCAACCTGATCACCCTCCCGGTCGCCGACGGCTTCCTTTACGTCGAACCCGTCTACATCCGGCAGCGCAACCAGAACAGCTACCCGCAGCTGGCCCGCGTCCTCGTCTCCTACGGACCCAAGGTCGGCTACGGCGCCACCCTCCAGGAAGCCCTCGACCAGGTCTTCGGCGCCGGCACCGGCGAAGCCACCACCACCCCACCCCAAGCCGGCCAGCCCACCACGACCCCGCCGTCGTCCACCAACCCCAACCCGACCACCACCCCGCCCGCCAACAACGGCGGCGGCAACGCGGCCCTCGACAAGGCCGTCACCGACATCCAGGCCGCCCTCGCCAAACTCAAAGCCGCCCAGCAGTCCGGCAACTTCACCGACCAAGGCGCCGCCCTCGCCGCCCTCGACGCGGCCGCCCGCGCCTACGAAGCTGCCAAGACCGCAGCCCCCGGCACCAGCACCCCACCACCGAGCAGCCAGCCCGGAGGGTGACATCGGTAACGTCAACGGCACCTGCTTTGCACCCACCCGAAAGGCAGGCGTAAGGTAGGTGCCACGACGCGGGGTGGAGCAGCTCGGTAGCTCGCTGGGCTCATAACCCAGAGGTCGCAGGTTCAAATCCTGTCCCCGCTACAGAGGTTGGAGGCGTGTGCTCGCGGTTTGCGCGAGCCACGCCTCTTTCGCATTGGCTCTGGGGGTCGGACCCCCAGACCCCCGCCAGGGGGGCTTCGCCGCCCCTGGACCCCCCTGCGGGGGCTTCCTTTACCTGGTTGGCCAGGCTCCTGTTGTGTTTGCTGTTTAGCCGTTTGGGCGGATCGGGATCCTCTCCACCTCTGGCCAGGGTAGTTCTGGGGTTTTGGCTACGAGGATTGCTGGGTGTGGGGGTGGGTGGGGGTTTTGTTAGGAAGACCCAGGTTCCTTTGTGGAACAGGGTGCTTGCGTGGCCGTGTGGCAGTGGGATGGTGGGGAGGCGGGTTCCTGCTGCTGGGTGGGGGGTCGTCTGTGGGGTATTTGATGCTTTGGCCTGATAGGTGGTGCTGGGCTTCGGGGATTTCTGCCAAGTCTCGGAAGAGGGCTCGTTCGGCTCGGACAGGGGGATCACTCCCACGAACTTGCCCGGGCTCTGGGACGTCACCATGTTCGTCGTCGAACGCCACTGGGTGGGGGCTCCCGGCGGTGTTCGTCCGCGACAGTCGCGAACGAGCGCTTCTCCGCGCGGCCCAGCAACCCCCGCAGATCCAGGATTTCCGCCGGGCGCGGCTGGAGGTTCAGGGCCTTCGACAGGCCCGTTCGCTCGTGCATCCGCTCAAGCACCTGAACGTCCACTCCGGCCAATGCCAGTTCGCTCGCCGGCATCAGACCCGTCGGGCCCGCGCCGGCGACCACCACCTCCGCAGGTGCCCTTAACATCGTTAAGGTGTCGACCCCGGTGCTCAAGGAGACCGCTGAACATGGCCCTGACCAGGCAGGACACCGCCCGATCCGGGCTGGAGCTGCTCAATGACGTCGGGCTCAACGGGCTCACCCTGCTCGACGAGATGGCGACGCAGATGTACCGCGACTCCGCGGCCGATCGGCAGCCGCCGGCGTCGATGGGGGAGTGGGAGGGGGTTGCGCACAGCGCCCGCGCGCTGCGGCGGATGATGCTCGCCTACCGCGACGGCGGCAAGGTTTTCGCTGGTACGTACCTTGACGACACCGATCTCGTCGGTCCGCACCCGCTGCGCCGCAGCATCGAGGCCGGCCTCGACGAGGGGCGGGCCAGCCGGGCCACCTTCATCGTCTGCTTCGTCCGGCGAGGCGGTGCGCGGGGACGCCGAAGCGCGGTTCGAGGACGGGCTGGCGATGGTCCTCAGTGGAGCCCGTCAGTGGCTCGAGACGGCGTAACGCCAGGTCAGGCGGTTTGGGCACCCCGGTGTCCGGCCCCTGACGACGCCGTGTAATCTATTCAAGTACCACAACGGCGCGGGGTGGAGCAGCTCGGTAGCTCGCTGGGCTCATAACCCAGAGGTCGCAGGTTCAAATCCTGTCCCCGCTACCACCAAGAGGCACGTTCTCGGGAAATCCGGGAACGTGCCTCTTTTTTCATGCTCGGGACACTTTCGCTGCCGACTTTTCCGTGGAACGCGCCGAAAACTGCGGATCCCACGATGTGGACGCACCTTCGGTGTGGTTGCGGTGCGTGTCCGCGGTCCGCCAAGCCGGGGAGTGCCGCCCGGCGAACTCACCTGCCTGGAGGTTGCCGAGGTGGTTCGCGTGCGTCTGGTTGGACCAAAAAAACCTGGGAGCGGTTGCAGAGCGTATTCACGTCCACAGTGGACCGCGTTCCATTGGGCCGAACGAGGGGATCTCACTAGCCACAATGGACAGATACGCTGACCACTGTGGACACAGCCGCCGATAAGTGGGAATCTAGGGGACGTGTCCGAATTGAATGCAACAGCCGCCGCCCTGCTCGGTCTGCTCCACGACGGTCCCGCCACCGGCGGGCAGCTCGTCGCCGGAGCCGGAGAGCGGTTCGGTGCCTTCTTCAGCGTCACCCGCAGCCAGGTGTACCGGGAGCTCCCGGCGCTGTCCAAGGAAGGCCTCGTCCGGCTCGGCAAGCAGGGCCCGCGCTCCAGCCAGCAGTACCTGATCACCGCCGCCGGCAAGAAGGCCTTCAAGGCCTGGCTGACGTCCGAAGCCGGCCCCGACCACCTGCGCAGCCCGCTCATCCTGCGGCTCGTGCACGCGGGGTCGCTGACGGCGAAGCAGCGCCAGTCGCTGCTCGACTCGGCCCGGGCCAGCTACAGCCAGCAGCTCGACGACGCGAGGTCGGCCACCAAGGCGGCCGAAGGGCCCTACGAAAAGGCCGTCGCCGAGTTCGCCCAGGCTCAGGCGAAGGCCGCGCTCAAGCTGCTCGACGCCATCCCCGCGGCCTGAGGTTCGCGCGCCCACGACCGGTGCTCGCAACCGGTCGTGGGTTTTGCCGTAACCTTGACAAACGTGAGTGATGAGTTCGACGCGGCACTGAGGGACCTGGCCGGCAAGCTGACGCAGATCGAGTCGGTGATGGACCTGGATGCGCTGCGCGCCCAGGTCGCCGACCTGGAGAAGCAGGCCTCGAGCCCCACCCTCTGGGACAACCCGGAGGAGGCTCAGAAGGTCACCAGCCAGCTGTCCCACCGGCAGGGCGAGCTGCGCCGGGTCTCCGACCTGCGCCAGCGGCTCGACGACCTCGGCGTGCTGTACGAGCTCGCCGAGGCCGAAGGCGACTCCGGCAGCCTGGGCGAGGCCGAGACCGAGCTCGCCGACCTCGGCAAGGCCATCGACGGCCTCGAGGTCCGCACCCTGCTCTCGGGCGAGTACGACGACCGCAACGCCGTCGTCACCATCCGCTCGGAGGCCGGTGGCGTCGACGCGGCCGACTTCGCCGAGATGCTCCTTCGCATGTACATGCGCTGGGCGGAGCGCCACGGCTACCCGACCGACGTCTACGACATCTCCTACGCCGAAGAGGCGGGCATCAAGTCGGCGACGTTCAAGGTCAGCGCGCCCTACATCTACGGCACCCTCTCGGTCGAGCAGGGCACCCACCGGCTCGTCCGGATCTCGCCCTTCGACAACCAGGGCCGCCGCCAGACGTCGTTCGCGCACGTCGAGGTGCTGCCCGAGGTCGAAGAGGTCGACCACGTCGACATCCCGGAGAAGGACATCCGGGTCGACGTCTACCGCTCGTCGGGCCCCGGCGGCCAGAGCGTCAACACGACCGACAGTGCGGTGCGCATCACGCACATCCCGACGAACATCGTCGTCTCCTGCCAGAACGAGAAGTCGCAGCTGCAGAACAAGGCGGCCGCGATGAAGGTCCTCCAGTCGCGGCTGCTGCAGCGGAAGAAGGAAGAAGAGCGCAAGGAGATGGACGCGCTCAAGGACGGCGGCTCCAGCTGGGGCAACCAGATGCGCTCCTACGTGCTGCACCCGTACCAGATGGTCAAGGACCTGCGGACCGAGTTCGAGGTCGGCAACCCGAGCGCGGTGCTCGACGGCGACATCGACGGCTTCCTCGACGCCGGCATCCGCTGGCGGGTCCAGACCGCTTGATCGGCGCAGGGGGTGTTTGCGTGACCGCTCACCGTACGCAAACACCCGCTGCTCCACCCGGGTGGACCGGGCAACCGGGGCTTCACGAGACCGGTGGGTAGTATGCCGAATCGTGATCCGGCTCGAAGAGGTTTCCAAGGTCTACAAGACCTCGACGCGGCCCGCGCTCGAGCGGGTGTCCGTCGACATCGAAAAGGGTGAGTTCGTCTTCCTCATCGGTCCCTCGGGATCGGGGAAGTCGACCTTCCTCCGGCTGCTGCTGCGCGAAGAGACGCCGAGCAAGGGCCGCGTGATGGTGTCCAACTTCGACGTCGCCAAGCTGGCCCGCCGCAGGGTCCCGCGCCTGCGGCAGACCATCGGCTGCGTCTTCCAGGACTTCCGGCTGCTCGCGAACAAGACCGTCGCCGAAAACGTCGCGTTCGCCCTCGAGGTCATCGGCAAGCCCGGGCCGACCATCAAGAAGGTCGTCCCGGAGGTGCTGGAGCTCGTCGGCCTCGACGGCAAGGCCGACCGGCTGCCCAACGAGCTCTCCGGTGGTGAGCAGCAGCGCGTCGCGATCGCGCGTGCGTTCGTGAACCGGCCGCTGGTGCTGCTCGCCGACGAACCGACCGGGAACCTGGACCCCGACACGAGCCAGGACATCATGCTGCTGCTGGAGCGGATCAACCGCACCGGCACGACCGTCCTGATGGCCACCCACGATCACTCCATCGTGGACTCCATGCGGCGCCGCGTGGTCGAGCTGCAGCTCGGCCGGGTGATCCGCGACGACGCTCGCGGCGTCTACGGCATCGGTCGCTGACCTCCCCGCCCCAGCCCCCGACTTTCAAGGACCTGACCCCGACATGCGCGCCAGTTTCGTCTTCAGTGAGGTAATCACCGGCCTGCGCCGGAACGTCACGATGACCATCGCGATGATCCTGACCACGGCCGTGTCGCTCGCCATGCTCGGCGGCGGCCTCCTGGCCGTGCGCACGATCGACAAGATGAAGTCCAACTTCCTCGCCGACGTCGAGGTTTCGGTCTACCTCACCGACGACATCAGCGCGGGCGACAAGAACTGCACGCAGGCGCTGTGCCAGTCGCTGCGGACGTCGCTGCAGAGCAACAACGGCGTCGAGTCGGTCGTGTTCGAGAACCGCGACCAGGCGTTCGACCGGTTCAAGAAGATCTTCGAGAGCCAGCCGGAGCTGATCGCGCTCACCGGCCCCGAGTCGCTGCCCGCGTCGCTGCACGTGAAGCTGAAGGACCCGGACCGCAGCGACGCGATCGTGCAGGAGTACTCGACGAAGCCGGGTGTGCGGAAGGTCGACGACCAGAAGAAGTTCCTCGACCGCGTGTTCAACGCCTTCAACGGCGTCCGCAACATGGCCTTCGGCGCCGCGCTCATCATGGCCATCGCCGCGCTGCTGCTGATCGCCAACACGATCCAGGTGTCCGCGTTCACCCGCCGCACCGAGGTCGGCATCATGCGGCTCGTCGGCGCGACGCGGTGGTACACGCAGCTGCCGTTCCTCCTGGAGGCGGTGGTCGCCGGCGCGGTCGGTGCGATCCTCGGGATCATCATGCTGATCATCACGAAGGCCGGTTTCCTCGACTCGGTGTTCACCGGGGACGTGTTCCCGAAGATCACCACGCTGGAGCTGCTGTTCCCGGTCGCGCCGATCCTGCTGGCGGTGTCCGTGGTGATCTCCGCCATCACCGGGTACGTCACGCTGCGCCTGTACGTCCGGCACTAGCGTTTAACCAGCTGCTTGTCGTTTCGAGAATCACGTAGAGTGGTCGTATGCCCAAGGAACGTGGCCAGAAGGTGATCGTGTCGAACCGCAAGGCGCGGCACGATTACTCCATCCTCGACACCTACGAGTGCGGTCTCGTGCTCGTCGGCACCGAGGTCAAGAGCCTGCGCGAGGGCAAGGCGTCGCTGGCGGACGCGTTCGCGACGGTCGACGACGGCGAAGTGTGGCTGCGCAACGTGCACATCCCGGAGTACACGCAGGGCACGTGGACCAACCACACGCCCCGGCGCACCCGGAAGCTGCTGCTGCACCGGCGCGAGATCGAGAAGCTGATCGGCAAGACCAAGGAGAGCGGGCTCTCCCTGGTTCCGCTGTCGATGTACTTCAAGGACGGCAAGGTCAAGGTCGAGATCGCGCTGGCCCAGGGCAAGAAGGCCTACGACAAGCGGCAGACGCTCGCCAAGCGGGACGCGGACCGCGACATCCGGAAGGCCATGGGCCGCGCGCTGAAGGGCCGGTTCACGGAGTGACGCCGGGCCCGGCAACCGATGCGGACGTCGCGCGCTGGACGGCGTCGCTGGGCCTGCCGGGCCTGGTCGACCTGCACGTCCACTTCCTGCCGAAGCCGGTGATGGACAAGGTCTGGGCGTACTTCGACGCGGCCTCGACGCACTACGGCACCGAGTGGCCGGTGTTCTACCGGACGTCCGAAGAGGACAGGCTGGCCACGCTGCGTTCGCTGGGCGTGACGCGGTTCGCGCCGCTGGTCTACCCGCACAAGCCGGGGATGGCGCAGTGGCTGACGGACTGGGCGCTGGAGTTCGCGGCGCGGGTTCCGGACGCGGTCCCGGCCGGGACGTTCTACCCCGAGCTCGGCGCCGGGTCCGCTGTGGACGGTGCGCTGCGGGCCGGCGCCCGGGTGTTCAAGGCGCACGTGCAGGTCGGCGCGTACGACCCGCGTGACGACCTGCTGAAGCCGGTGTGGGGCGCGCTGGCCGACGCCGGCGTGCCGGTCGTCGTCCACTGTGGACACGGTCCGTTGCGGGGCGACTTCACCGGGTTGTCGGTGTTCGAAGAGGTGCTCGCGCGGCACCCGAACCTGACGGCGGTGCTCGCGCACGCGGCGATGCCGGAGTTCGGGACGGCGTTCGAGCTGCTGGCGAAGTACCCGCGGGTGCACCTGGACACGACGATGGTGGGCGTCCCGTTCGCCGAGGCGATGTCGCCGCTGCCGCCGGACTGGACCGCGCGGCTGGCGGAGTTCGCCGACCGCGTCGTGCTCGGCACGGACTTCCCGAACATCCCGTACTCCTACGCGACGCAGCTGCAGGCGATCGCCGGCTGGGCGGCCGGCGATCGCCTGGGGGAGCCGTTCCTGCGGGCCGTCCTGCACGACACCCCGCTGCGCCTGCTCAACGCCTCGTGAGTGGTAAGGCGGGTTAGAACCCGCCTTACCACTCACGACCGGGTCAGCGCTTGACGGTGGCTCGTTCGGTCACGGTGACCGCGCGGCCCAGCAGGTCGACCACCGGGACCGGCTTGCTCGCCAGCAGGAACCCGGCCGTCGCCAGGACCACCCACGGCACCGGGCCGTGCGCGACGCCGTCGGACAGCGGGGCGAACCCGTGGGCCGCCAGGCCGAGCAGGCCGCCGGAGATCAGCACGCCCGCCACCACCAGCTGCGGGATGCCCACGGCGACGCCGGCGGTGTCGCGCTGCATCTCGAAGTGCGCGAACAGCCGCAGCAGGCCGAGCAGCACCAGGCCGCACACCGCGAACCACGCGGGCGCCATGACCAGCCAGAACACCGTGCCCGGCGCCGGGGTTTCGTAGCCGAGGCCGTAGACCGTCACGCCCGCCACGACGATCAGCGCCGGCATGTGCCAGAGGTAGACGCTCATGAACCGCGCGCCGAGCCAGCCGAGGGCGCTCCCGACGCCCGGCCGGGCCGCGAGCGCGTTGAGCTGCGGGCGGAAGGCGAGCAGCAGCCCGATCTGGCCGACGGCGAGGAAGGCGAGCAGCACGGTCGGCGGGCTCATGTTCGACACCGGCGCGCCCGGCATGCCGATCATGCTGGCCGGGTACGGCCCGAACGCGACCATCAGCGCGGTGACGCCGAACCCGGCGGCCGACAGCGTCAGCGCGGCTCGGCGGGTCAGCGAACCGAGGCGGCCTTCGACGTAGTGGAAGCCCAGCTGGTGCACCGCGACCCAGACGAAGACCGCGTTGGCGTACCCGATGTAGCCGAAGTCGTTGAAGCGCGCGACGTCGACGAGGACGCCGGCCACCCCCATGACCAGCGGCACCTTCAGCCCCCAGCGGCGGTGCGCGGCGACCATGAGCGGCGTGAGCAGCACGACGAGCACGTACACGGCGAGGAACCACAGCAACTGCGCGGCGATGGCGCTGGCGACCTGGAGCGGCTGCGGTGGTACGCCGAGCCCGCGCAGGAAGTCCGGCATCACCAGCCAGACGGCCATCAGCGGCAGCACCGGCACCATCAGGCGCTTGAGGCGCGCGCCGAGCCACTGGCGCGTCGAACCCGCGCGCCGGAAGGAGATCAGGTTCGCCGCGCCCCCGGCGAAGAAGACCAGCGGCATGACCTGGCTGAGCCAGGTGACGACCCACCAGCCGGGCGTGGCCAGGGCGTTGCCGGTGGCGAGGTGCCCGTCGGCGTAGGAGAGCACCGGCATGGTCCAGTGCTGGGCGATGACGGCGAGGATGGCCCCCGCCCGGACGACGTCGAGAAACCGGTCCCGGCTCGCACCTGGCTGGCTTGTCTGCATGCCGTTCAGCCTGGCCGCTGCGACCTGGCGAAACAGCGGTGCTGACCGGCCTTTCCGGGGTCCTGTTCACCCCCGGTGGGTACGGGGGTTACCCCTACCACCTCTTCGGACGCGGGGGTTGTCCCTACCTCGAGCCGTCCGGCTCCGGTTCGTGCTGCGTCGCGGTGACCCGGTACTCCCAGCCCGTCTCGGTCAGGCCGAGCTCGTAGCGGGTTTCGATCTTCGGGCCCCCGTGCAGGTGGATGTGCCGGATGACGGTGCCGGGCACCGGCTCGGCGTCCCCGAGCTCCTGGACGCGGCCGTCGAGCGGGCCGCCGAAGAAGCGGACGCAGCGGATCTCGTCGGACATCTGCGCGCTCCTCTCGCCGATGGGTCCGCTCATGGTAGGTGAGCGCTCACCCGGGTGCCGCCCGCGGAACGGGTGACCCGTTGTCCACCTTACGGGACTTCCGGTCACCGTCTGTTGCTCAGCGGCCACTAGGCTCGGTCCCATGACCGGTTCTCCCCGCCTCCCGGGCCTCACGCTGGCGGACGCCGACCGGCTGGTGGACGCCGCCCTCACGGCCGGGGCGGAGCGCGGGTTCCCGCCGCTGGCCGTGGCCGTGCTCGACCTCACCGGCGAAGTCATCACGTTGCGCCGCGCCGACGGCGGGATGCCGATGACCAGCCGGATCGCCGTGGCCAAGGCCCGCACCGCGCTGCTCACGCTGAACCGTTCGGGCGGGCTGGAGCTGCCCGGCCCGATCGTCGACGGCATCCAGCACCTCTTCCACGGCGACTACGTCCCGTACGCCGGCGGGGTGCTCGTCACCGACGGCGAGGTCGTCCTCGGCGCCGCCGGGGCCTCCGGTGCGCACGCCCGCGAGGACGAGGAGGCGGTGCAGGTCGCCGTCGAACGGTGGCGGGCTCAGCGGCCCAGGTAGGTCAACACCGCACGAACGCGACGGTGTTCCTCCGCACTCGCCTCGAGCCCGAGTTTCGAGAAGATGTTGCCGATGTGCTTCTCGACCGCGCCGTGCGAGACGACCAGTGAGTTCGCGATCGCGGTGTTCGACAGCCCCTGCGCCATCAGGCCGAGGACCTCGGACTCGCGGGCGGTCAGCGCGTCCAGCGGGTTGCGGCGGCCGCGGGCCATCAGCTGGGCGATGACGTCCGGGTCGATCGCCGTGCCGCCGCCGGCCACCCGGCGGACCGCGTCCAGGAAGTCCCCGACGTCGGCCACCCGCTCCTTCAGCAGGTAGCCGACCCCGCCGGCGCCGCCGGAGAGCAGCTCGACGGCGTAGGACTCCTCGACGTACTGAGAGAGCACCAGGACCGGCAGGCCCGGCACCTCCTTGCGCGCCGCCAGCGCGGCGCGCAGGCCCTCGTCGGTGAACGTCGGCGGCATCCGGACGTCGACGATCGCGAGGTCGGGACGGTGCTCGGTGACCGCGCCGAGCAGGTCGTCCCCATTGTCGACGGCCGCGACCGTCTCGATCCCCTCATCGGCGAGCAGGCGCGTGACCCCCGCCCGCAGCAGGACGGCGTCCTCGGCGATGACTACCCGCATCCGGCCCCCAGGTTCGTGGATGAACGGGGTCCAGAATATTCACCACTGGCAGGGGAGGTCAGCCCGGATCACGGTCGGCCCGCCCATCGGGCTGACCACGGTGATCACGCCGTCGATCGTCGCCGCGCGGTCGGCCAGCCCGGCCAGCCCGCCGCCGGGCCGCACCTCCGCGCCGCCGTGGCCGTTGTCGGTGATCTCGACGACGACGTGGTCGTCGGTCCGCCACACCTTCACGCCCGCTTCGGACGCTCCGGAATGCTTCGCGATGTTCGTCAGGGTCTCGCCGACGATGAAGTACGCCGTCGTCTCGACGGCCGCCGGCGGCCGCGGCTCGACGTCCACCCGGACGTCGACCGGGATCGGCGACTTCGCCGCCTGCGCCGACAGCGCCGCGTCCAGCCCGCGGTCCCCGAGGACGGCGGGGTAGATGCCGCGGGCGAGGTCCCGCAGCTCCGACACGGCGAGCTTCGCGTCCGCGTGGGCCTCGTCGATCAGCTCCCGCACCGAATCCGGGTCGTGGTCGAACTTCGACTTCGCCCGCCCGAGGCTCATCGCGACGGCCACCAGCCGCTGCTGGGCGCCGTCGTGCAGGTCACGCTCGATGCGCCGCCGTTCGGCTTCCGCCGCGTCGACACCGCGGGCCCGCGACGCCTGCAGGCGTTCGGCCTTCTGCTCCAGCCGTTTGGTGCGGTCCGGGCCCAGCAGTGCCAGGGCCAGCTCGCCGTGCAGCCAGCCCAGCCACGGCGTCACCCAGATCGCCATCGGCAGCAGCACGATCGACGCCAGCGCGATCGCGACCTCCGCGCAGGCCAGCGGGAACGCCGCCATCAGGTAGGCGAGGTCCCGCCACGTCGTCGGATCGCTCAGCCGGGTGGCCCACCGCCGCAGCAGCGTCTGCCCCTCGACCGTCCGGCGCTCGACCGGCGGCAGCGGCACCCGCAGCATCCGCCCGGCCCAGCCCCGTTCGCGGTCGCCCGACCAGCGGACGAAACTCGTCGTCGCCAGCAGGATCGGGAACCCGATCCAGATCACCGCGGTCGACACCCCCACCGCGATCCCGGTCACGATCAGCACGAACTGCAGGCTCCGGAAGAAGAAGCTGACGATCATGTAGAGGATCGTGCGCGCCGGGTGCGGCCGCGGGTGGTCCGCTTCTCGTGCCTCGGTCATCCCGCCACCAGGTTCTTCTGTTCCGCGTCTTCCCACCAGCGCTCCATCCGGTGACGCTGCGCCACGGTCGGCCCCAGCAGCGCGTTCGCCAGCCGGGCGTGCGTCCCCGCCAGCGCCTTCGTCAGCGCGACGGACAAGGCGACGAACAACACCCCCAGCGCCGCCCACGGTAGCGCCTCCACGGTGGAGTCCACGGTCAGCCACGGCACCTCCGAGTTGGGGAACCGGTACTCCCCGCCCGGCAGCCACCGGAAGTACACCGGCAGGGCCACGAGCGCCAGGCTCGTCGCCCAGAACGTCGTCACGAGCACGAACTCGACGAGCCCGACGGGGAAGAGCAGCGCGAAGTAGGTGAGGTCCCGCCAGGTCGAGGGGTCCTTCAGCCGCGCCTTCCAGCGTTGTCCCTGCTTCCCGGCGGGCAGGGGCAGGTAGGGGAGGTCGATGTAGCGGTCCAGCAGCGCGTAGACCCGCGCCCGCTCCAGCCGCGCGGCCCCCCGGACGGCGAGGACGACGAGGGCGAGCAGCCCCACCCCGACCCACACCACGGCGGTCCCCGCCCCGGCCGGGACGAACGCGGCGAGGAACCCGAACGCCAGCACCCCCAGCGGCAGGTTCATCAGCAAGAACACCACCGAGCCACCGAACGGCGGATCCCGCCTGTCGCGCACCATGACCGCTCCCTTCATCGGCTACCAGCCTCGCGCTTCACGGCGGCGTGCGACATGGTGCGAGCGGGCATCCCGGCGGTAGGGCTGGCCCCACCCCACCCGGACCAAAGGGATGGCGCCAGGCGTTATGATGAACAAGTTGTGTCCCGACAAGGGGGTGAACGGTTTCGACTTTGGACGTTGATTCAGGAGAAGCGTGCCGGTGCAGGCGAGAGACCACCGTAAGCGTCATCGCAACCAAATAAGCGCCGACTCCAGTCAGCGCGAGTTCGCCCTCGCCGCCTGAGCGAGTGCGACTCTGTCGGCCCGGGTTCGCCTCCGGCCCGGGTACCGGCATCAGCTAGGAGGCTCAGCGGCTGTCCCGGCCACGGGGAACAGTCGTGAAGCAAACAGTGGCTGGGCTCGTCACCTCAGCTTGTTCGCGTGATTGAGGGAGCCAAGCAGAGACGTAGCGGACTGCGCACGGAGAAGTCCTGTTGATACGCCAGAGGACCCGGGTTCAATTCCCGGCACCTCCACAGCGGAGAGGGCCCCAGCTCGTTCGGAGCTGGGGCCCTCTCTTCATTTGCCCCACGCGGCATTGCCGGGCCGTAGTATCCGCTGCTACCCACAGCAACAGAATCCCTGTGACAGGGCCCACGTGCGGGTGAAATTTTCGTGAGTGTCATGCTGGTCTCCCGACCATGGCTCCGCACCCGCAGAGCCGGAAGTAGGTGGCCAGATGACCTGGGCCCGGCACAGCGGCAGCTCTCTTGCCCACGACGACGACAGCCGGATGGGGGTTATCCGCGCGGAAGAGGCCGTTCGCCTCGCCGAACAGAACGACCGGGCCGTCCTCACCGTGGCCCAGCACTCCTCGGACGTCCAAGAGTGCGCCGAACTCCTCGCCATGCTGGGTCTCGACGCCGGGCGGCGGCACAAGACCGCCTGAGCTACACCAGGTCCGCCACGTGGACCACTTTGTTCCGGCCGGTCGCCTTCGCGTGGTACAGCGCCGTGTCCGCCGCGTCGAGCAGACGCTGCAACGAGGTGCCGGCCGTCGGGTACACCGCGATGCCGATCGACGCCGACAGGTTCTTGATCGACAACTGGCCCACCGGGACGGTCAGCGTGCTCACCGCGTTGCGGATGCGCTCGGCCACCGCCGCCGACGCCGGGTGCGCGAGGCCCGGGAGGAGGACCACGAACTCCTCGCCGCCGAAGCGGCCCACCGCGTCCGCCCGGCCGCGGACCGCCGAGGTGATCGTGTGGGCCACCGCGTGCAGGACCGCGTCACCCGCCAGATGGCCGTACGTGTCGTTGACCTGCTTGAAGTGGTCCAGGTCCAGCATCAGCAAGCCGAACGGGGCGGCGTGGCGCCGGGCGTCCCCGAGCGTCCGCTCGGCCAGTTCGCGCCAGCCGCCCGCGTTGTACAGACCCGTCTTCTCGTCGCGGTGAGCCGCCACCTCCAGCTGCTTCACCAGCACCGTCCGGTGCAGCAGCAGAACCGGGGGCAGCACCAGCGCGGTCAAACCCGGCAACGTCACCAGCGTCAGCGCGTTGAGCGCGCCGAGGCACAGCGTGGTCAGCTCCAGGCCGTTGTCCGACCACGTGCCGAACAACGCCAGCGGCGTCCGGCCCACCTCGTGGCGCGCCGGGAGCACCAGTAGCGCGTTCACCACGAAGAACGTCACCGCGGCCGCCACCACCGCCGCCGCGCCGGCCCCGCCGCGGGTGATCGCCGCCCGGATGTCCTCGACGCCGGTCAGCCGCAACACCCCCTGTGCCGCGTGGCAGGACAGGAGGATGATCGCCGCGTTGTTCACCGTGCGCCACGCCGGTACCCGTGGCAAGCGGTACCAGCTGCGCAGGGCCAGGTGCAGGTAGAGCCCGCCGACCAGCGCCGCCAGCAGCAGCGGCGGGAGCAGCAGGACGCCGGCGAACGTCCACGCCGATGTCATGTTGATGTGCGGTCCCGCCGACACCCGGCGCTGGTTGCGCTCCACCCGCCGGCCGGTTTCGGCCTGGGCCACCCCGAGCAGGAGCAGCGCACCCAGCACGAGCAGCGTCCGCCGGTCGACCGCCTGCGGGACCGGCCGCAGCGCCAGCACCACCGCCACGGCCTCGGTCACCAGGCCGTAACCGACCACCCGTGGACCCTGCCGCCACAACGCCCACCGCGCCGGCGGGGCGAGGACACGGCCCAGCCGCACCTTCGCCACGCGCGCGTCATCCATCGCTGGTACCCCTCGGAACCGCTGCTCAGCCACGGTAAAGAGCTGACGGAGCGGAATCGAGCCGTTCGGTGACAGTTGCCCCGATCGCCGCAGCGGGTCAGCCCGGGTGGCCGCCGATCCGGGTCGTCAGGTCGGCTGCCGTGGCCGCCACTTCGGCGGCCAGGTCCGGCCACGTCTCCGGGCACGGCTCCACGGTGCAGTGGTGGCGCAGCGTCACGCTGATCGCCGCCATCGGGCGGGCGCCGTGGTCGAAGACCGGGGCGGCCACCGACGCGAAGCCCGCTGTGACGTGGCCGTCCTCGACCGACCAGCCGAGCCGGCGTTCCGCGGTGAGCGTGCGGCGCAGCTCGGCCAGCGTGCGCGGGCCGCGGCCGGTGCGGAGGACGAACGCCGTCGCCGACGGGAAGAGCGCGCGCACGTGCGGTGCGGGCAGGTGCCGCAGGATCGCGCGGCCGGACGCGGTCAGCTGGCCCGGCAGCCGGACGCCGACCTCCGTCACCAGCGTCTCGGGGCGCACCGGGCGTTCCTTGATCAGGTAGAGGGACTCGTTGCCGTGCAGGACACCCAGGTGGGCGGTGTGCCCGACGCGGTCGACGAGCTTGCGCAGCAACGGCCCGGCCAGCCGTTCCAGCGGATCGTGGCGCAGGTAGGCCGAGCCCAGCTCGAACGCGGCGATGCCCAGGCCGTAGCGGCGTTCGGCGGGCAGGTGGACGACGAAACCGGCCGCTTCGAGCTCACTGAGCAGGTGGTAGGTGGTGGACCGGGGGAGGCCGGCTTCGCGGGCGATCGCCGCCGCCGTGACCGGGCCCGGGCGCGTGGCCAGCAGGCGCAGCACCGCCAGCCCGCGGCGCAACGCCGGCACTTCGCTGCTTTCGCCCATACGTCTGGGATACCAGACAGAACCACTCCGTGGGGCATCCCACCAGCGGTTCCGAGGAGGTGCAATGAGCCCATGCCGGAAAAAGTGCTCCTGGGAGCGGAACCGCTGACCGCCGCCCAGGTCGTCGACGTCGTCCGGGGCCACGCGCCCGTCGGGCTCGGCGACGCCGCCGAGAAGAACCTCGCCGCGACCCGCCAGCACATCGAGAACCTCGCCCACGCCGTCACACCCACCTACGGCGTCTCGACCGGCTTCGGCGCCCTCGCTACCCGTCACATCCCGGTCGAAAGCCGGACCGCACTGCAGCGGAGCCTGATCCGCTCGCACGCCGCCGGGGCCGGGCCCGCCGTCGAGGCCGAGGTCGTCCGGGCGCTGATGCTGCTGCGGCTGCGGACCCTCGCCAGCGGGTACACCGGGGTCCGGCCCGGGACCGCGCAAACGCTTGCGGCCCTGCTCAACGCCGACATCACCCCGATCGTCCACGAGTACGGTTCGCTCGGCTGCTCCGGTGATCTCGCGCCCCTGGCCGCCGTCGCGCTCGCGCTCATGGGCGAAGGCGAAGTGACGTACCGCGGCGAAGTCATCGAAGCAGCGGAAGCGCTGAAGCACGCCGGCATCGAGCCGGTCGTGCTCGCCGAGAAGGAGGGCCTCGCGCTCACCAACGGCACCGACGGCATGCTCGGCATGCTCCTGCTCGCCGCCGCCGACCTGCACCAGCTGTTCGACGTCGCCGACCTCACCGCCGCGATGAGCGTCGAGGCCCTGCTCGGCACCGACCGCGCGTTCGCCGCCGACCTCCAGGCCCTGCGCCCGCACCCCGGCCAGGCCAGGTCCGCGGCCCGGATGTGGCAGGCGCTGCAGGGCTCGAAGATCGTCGAGAGTCACCGCGGCCCGGACTGCAACCGCGTCCAGGACGCCTACTCGCTGCGGTGCGCCCCGCAGGTGCACGGCGCCGCGCGCGACAGCCTCGCGCACGCCGAACTCGTCGGCGAGCGCGAGCTCATGTCCGCAGTGGACAACCCGGTCGTCCTCGCCGACGGCCGCGTCGAGTCCAACGGCAACTTCCACGGCGCGCCCGTCGCGTACGTGCTGGACTTCCTGGCCATCCCGATCGCCGACGTCGCCAGCATCGCCGAGCGCCGCACCGACCGGATGCTCGACAAGGCGCGCTCGCACGGCCTGCCGCCGTTCCTCGCCCACGACCCCGGCGTCGACTCCGGCCACATGATCGCGCAGTACACCCAAGCCGCCGTGGTCAGCGAGCTCAAGCGGCTCGCCGTGCCCGCGTCCGTCGACTCGATCCCGAGCAGCGCCATGCAGGAGGACCACGTCTCGATGGGCTGGTCGGCCGCGCGGAAGCTGCGCAAGGCCGTCGACGGCCTGACCACGGTCCTCGCCGTCGAGCTGCTGACCGCGGCCCGCGCGCTGGACTTCCGCGCGCCGCTGGAACCGTCGCCGGTCACCGGCGCGGTGCGCGACCTGCTCCGCACGAAGGTCCCGGGCCCCGGCCCGGACCGGCACCTGGCGCCCGAGATCGCGGCCGCCGAAGAACTCGTCCGCTCCGGCGCCGTCCTCGACGCCGCCCGTCTGGAGGGTCGGGGGGGGGGAGAACGGGTTGTTAAAAAGTTTTAACAGAAGACCCCCCCCCACCGGGGGGGGGTATAACAAACCCCCCCCCCAGAGCG
>NZ_JBEXKX010000065.1:0-42089 GCF_040609695.1 Amycolatopsis sp. NPDC004625 | reverse complement strand
CATCGACGACCGGGTCACCGTCGAACACCTGCTGACGCACACCTCCGGCATCGGCGACTACTGCGACAGTGAGTGGTAACGCGGGTTAGAACGCGCCTTACCACTCACGACCGCTTCAGTCCGCGATCAGCACCGGCTTCCGGAAGCCGGCCCCCAGCTCCCGCTGCCGCCGCACGAACCACCTGCCCGGCGCGATCCCCGTTGCCCCGTGCTCGGGATGCACCAACCACGCCGGTGCCGTGTTCTCGAACGCCGCGATCGCCAGCCGTTCGGGGTCGCCCAGCCACGTCGTCATCCGGCACGTACCCGGGTCCGCGACCAGCGTGTGCGGGTTGTTGCCCGCCTCGCCGCGAACCAGCTCGCGGCCTTCCGGCGGCAGCTCCCACCAGTCGTGGAGCACCCAGCCGAGCCACGCCAGCGGCAGCACGACCAGGTCACCCTGGGCCTGGAGCCCGTCGATCACCGGCACCGTCACCTGGCGGTCCAGGTGCTCGAGGACGTCGAGTCCGGTCCGGTCCAGCAATTCTGCAAGAAACATGTGATCACCTGTCCAAGCTCAAGTCCGGCGCTGCAGGCGCGCGTACTGGGCCCCGGTGAGCCCGTACGACCAGCCGGCCGCGTCGAGGGGATGGTCGAATCCGGCGGGGACACGCAGCCCGTAGCGACGGCGGGTGCCGTCGCGCTCCGCCGAGCCGTTCACCGCCAGCAGCAGCCGCGAAGGCGGGTGTCCCGGCAGGTCGTAAAGCTGCAGCTCACAGCCCGGGTTCCCGGGATCGGGTGCTTGGCTCAGGACCCGCAGCCCGGCCTGCTCGATGTATGCGGCCCAGCCCAAGTGCTCGATCGCGCACCGGCGCACCTCGGCGTTCACCGAACCGTTGATCCGGTCCGCGGTGGGGTCTTCGATCACCCAGGACGGCACTCGCGTGCCGTGCCAGGCGTGCACGCCCCAGCCGTCGGGGTAGACCATCGCGAGCCCGGTTTCGCAGTGCAGCCGGTGTTCGCCGTCGGTGCGGATGGCCAGCGGTCGTTCGGAGACGACGCAGACGCCGTCGCGCGGCCACCACCAGCCGCAGGAGCGGACGAGGGTCGCCCACAGCTCCAGCTCCGGGTCACCCGAGTCCGGCGTCACCCAGTAGGCGTCCTGCTGGCCGTACCAGTACAGGCCGAGTGACTGCCGGATGCCGGACCGGACCAGGGTGGTGATGGCTTCCTTGATGGTCTGCCGCGCCTCGGGAGAGACATCGCGCTGACGTTTCCGCAGCGCGGCCGCGCGGGTCGCCATGCGGGCTGCCACCGGTTCCGCGAAAAGGTCCGGTGACGATCGCAGCGGTGGCACGGCAGCGTTCGGGGAAGGGACCCACACGAACCGCGGGGGTGGCTCGGCGAGCAGGGCGTAGAGCCGGGTGATGGCGGCTTCGGCCGCGGAGCGATCCGCGGGCTCGGTGCTCAGGGCATGGCTGTGCCACCGGGAAACATCAAAGGATCGGCGGTCCGGCCGCCGGGAGGCGCTCAACGCGCGAGGGCGCGCACGCCCTTTCGAATCGACATGCTTCGATCATGACAGGCCCTTCGCCGATCACGCAACCCTGGACCTGAAGCCCCTTCCCCGCCTAAAGTTCGTCGTGCCCGTGGTCCGTACCGCGGTTCCGCCGTCGCACTCGTCTTCCCCCGAAGGAAGTGTCCATGGACGGCAGGTTCACCCGGCGGCAGCTGATCAAGGGCGGGCTCGCGGTGGCGGCGGTGCCGCTGCTCCCGGCCGTCGCCTCGGCGGCGCCCCGCACCGATGTCCCCACGCTGCCGTGGCCGGCGGCGAACGACATCGTCGCGAACACCACCATCCCCACGTTCCCGGACCGCAGTTTCCCGATCACCGGTTACGGCGCGAAGAACGACGGCAAGACCGACAACACCGCGGCCATCGCGAAAGCGATCGACGCCTGCGCCGCGGCCGGCGGCGGTCACGTGGTCGTGCCGGGCGGCGGCAGTTTCCTCACCGGGGCCATCGCGCTCAAGAGCAACGTCGACCTGCACCTGGAAAAGGGCGCGGTCCTCAAGTTCGGTGGCGACGCCTCGAAGTTCCCGAACGTCCTGACGCGCTACGAAGGCATCGAGTGCGTCAACCACTCGCCGATGATCTACGCCTACGGGCAGAAGAACATCGGCCTCACCGGCAGCGGCACGCTCGACGCGGCGGCGACGTCGTCGTGGAACAAGGGCAGCGACCGCGCCTACCTGGAAACGCTGGTGGCCAAGGGAACCCCGCCGGAGAAGCGGGTCGTGCCGGGCTCGGGGCACAGCATGCGCTCGGCGTTCGTCGAGCCGTACGCCTGCGAAAACGTGCTGATCCAGGGCGTCACGCTGAAGAACTCCATGTTCTGGCAGCTGCACCCGACGTTGTGCCGCAACGTCACGGTCGACGGCGTCAGCACCGACCCCAGCACCGCGCACAGCAACACCGACGGCTGTGACCCCGAGTCGTGCGACCACGTCGTCATCGCCAACTGCACCCTCGGCGCGCACGACGACAACATCGCCATCAAGTCCGGCCGCGACGCCGACGGGCGCCGGGTGAACGTGCCGTGCCAGAACCTCGTCGTGGTGAACTGCGTGATGAACGGCAACTGGGGCGCGATCACCTGCGGCAGCGAGCAGACCGGCGGGATCCGCAACGTCTACGCCTACCAGCTCACCGTGAAGGGTGACACGAAGTTCGCGCTGTACGTGAAATCCAACACGCTGCGTGGCGGGTTCTCCGAGAACATCAACCTCGACAGCGTTTCCGGCACCTTCGCGCGCAACTTCGTGTACGTGACGTCCACCTACAACAGCCAGACCGGCAGCGACGTCCCGTCGTTCGGGCCGTTCACGATCAGCAACTGCTCGAGCACGAAGATCGCCGGCAAGACGTTCGACGTCAGTGGCCTTTCCGGCGCCCACGTGCACGGCCTGGCCGTGACGAACTCCACGTTCAAAGGCGTGGCCGACACGGCGAACACGCTGAAATACGTGGACAACGCCCGCTTCACGAATGTGACGGTGAACGGGAAGCCGATCTGAACCTGCGGGATCGGACGCGCTGCGGCAGGCTTACTACCAACGAGTAGGAAGCCTGCCGTTCGTCCTTTCCGGAGGTAGCCGTGGACGTCCCAGAAGTGCCCTCGAAGGTGGACCCGGACGCCCTGACCGCCGTCCTCGACGGTCGCTGGGCCGAACTGCGCCGCGGGGTGCGGGCGCAGATGGCCGGCGCGCAGTTCCGGGACCCGGTGGACCTCGGCATCGAGGCGCACCGCGCCCAGGTGCTCGACCAGCTGCGCGCGCTCGCCGAAACCGACCGCCCCGGCCTGGGTTTCGACCCGGCGTACGGCGGCGGTGGCGACGTCGGCGGCTCGGTGACGTCGTTCGAGCTGCTCGGCTACGGTGACCTGTCGCTCATGGTGAAGGCCGGCGTCCAGTGGGGCCTGTTCGGCGGTGCCGTCCAGCTCCTCGGCACGCAGCGCCACCACGAGCGGTACCTGCCCGCGATCATCGACCTCGGCCTGCTGGGCTGCTTCGCGATGACCGAGCACGGCCACGGCTCCGACGTCCAGCACCTGCGCACCACGGCCACCTTCGCCGACGGCGGGTTCGTCATCCACACGCCGGACGCCATGGCGCAGAAGGAATACATCGGCAACGCGGCCCGGGACGGCCGGATGGCGGTGGTGTTCGCGCAGCTGGTCACCGACGGGGAAGGCCGGGGTGTCCACGCGTTCATGGTGCCGATCCGCGACGAGAGCGGCGCACCGATGCCCGGCGTGTCCATCGAGGACTGCGGGCCGAAGGCGGGCCTCAACGGTGTCGACAACGGACGGCTGAGCTTCGACCACGTCCGGGTTCCGCGCGAAGCCTTGCTGAACCGCTTCGGTGACGTCGCCGAGGACGGGACGTACTCGAGCCCGATCGAAAGCGACAGCCGCCGGTTCTTCACGATGCTGGGCACGCTGATCCGCGGCCGGGTGAGCGTCGGCGGCAGCGCGGGGAGCGCGACCAAGCGTGCGCTGGCCCTGGCCGTCCGCTACGGCGAGAAGCGGCGGCAGTTCATGACGCCGGACGGCGACGAGGTCGTCATCCTCGACTACCTCGGGCACCAGCGGAAACTGCTGCCGGCGCTGGCGAAGACGTACGCGCTGCACTTCGCGCAGGAGGAGCTGGTGTCGAAGCTGCACGACATCGACTCCTCGGCGCCCGAGGAGGAGCAGCGCGAGCTGGAGTCGCGGGCGGCCGGGCTGAAGGCGCTGAACACCTGGCACGCGACGGCGACGATCCAGGCCGCGCGCGAGGCGTGCGGCGGCTCCGGGTACCTCGCCGAGAACATCCTGCCGGGCCTGAAGGCCGACACCGACGTCTTCACGACGTTCGAAGGCGACAACACGGTGCTGCTGCAGCTGGTCGCGAAGGGCCTGCTGACCAGCTACAAGCAGGACTTCGAGGACCTTTCGCCGCTGGCCACGGCCCGGTTCGTCACCGACCAGGTGGTCAGCGCGATCCTGGAGCGGACCTCGGTGCGCAAGGCGCTCGAGTCGCTCACCGAAGGGTCCGATTCGGACGTCTTCTTCCGCCGCGAGTGGCAGCTGAAGTTGTTCGAGGACCGCGAAGAGCACGTCGTCGAAGGCGTGGCGAAGCGCCTGCGCAGGGCGGCCGACGACCCGTTCGGCGTGTTCAACGCGGCGCAGGACCACGTGCTGCGCGCCGGCCGCGTCCACGTCGAGCGGCTGGTGCTGGAGGCGTTCGCCGCGGCCGCCGAGCGCTGCGAAGACCCGGACGCCCGCACGCTGCTCGAGCGCGTCTGCGACCTGTACGCGCTGTCGGCGATCGAAGAGGACCTGGCGTGGTTCCTGGGCCACGGACGTTTGACGGCGTCGCGCGCGAAGGCCGTCACGTCGGCGGTCAACCGGCTCTGCGCGGAGCTGCGCCCGCACGCCCGGACGCTGGTGGACGCGTTCGCGATCCCGGAGCAGTTCCTCGCGGCGCCGATGCTGGCGTCCTGATCGGCCGTTTTGGGCGTTTTCCCTGGTGGGGTGCGGGAGAGCGGTTCGCGTACGTCGTCTAGCGTTGCGCGTCCGCTCCCCGCTCTCCCCGAAGGAAGTCCCCATGGGTGCACGCCGTGAAAGACGCCTGCTCGAAACCGCCGCGCCGATGATGCAACCGGGCGAAACGCCCGAAGTGGTCGCCATGGCCAAGGTGGGTTCGCTGCGGAAGGTGCTCGGCCGGCACTTCGCGCTCGCCGCCGCGACCGCGGTGCTGAGCGGCGGCACGATGTTCTCGATCACCACCCAGCGCGAGCTCTACCTGCTCCTGACCGACCGCCAGCTGCTGTTCTTCGAGGCCGACGCCTACACCGGCGGCCCGGGCAAGCCCCTGTTCGGCGTCCCGCGGACGCACGTGGCGATCACCGAGCCGCGCGGCGGCGTCCTGCTGAAGTTCGAGCTGTACATCCACGGCTGGGACCAGGCGATGACGTTGTCGATGCCGCCGTTCCCGCCGTCGCTGCGGAAGAAGGGTCGGCAGCTGGTCGCCGGCCTGCCCCGCCTGCAGGCGGAGTGACCCGGGTGGGTGGCCGGTATCGGGGACCGGCCACCCACCCGGGAGCCGTCACGGCCGCCGGTGCTCGCGGTCGTCGTCGGTGATGTCGAACTGCTCCTTGCGCACCTTGCCGGAGACGGTCTGCTCGTCGGTGACCGTCTCGGTCCGCAGCCGTGCCCGCTCGACCGGCACGGTTTCCTTGCGCACGACCGGCTTCTCGGCGTGCAGGACGACCTCCTGCTCGGCCTCGCCGATCTCCACCCGGCCGTCGGCCCGGGTGACCGGCTCCCGCTCGATGCGCACCTCTTCGTGCCGCACCGGCACGGTGACCTGCTGCTCTTCGGTGACGACGTACTTGCGCAGCCGCACGTGCCCGGTCTCGACCTGCTCGGTCCCGACGTTCAGCCGTTCTTCGGAGCGCGTCATGCTGCGGTCGTCACGCTTCTCGCGCCCGCCCATGGCGGCCTTGCCCTTGTCCATCCGCCCGTCGGCCGAGGTGCGCGGCACCGGCAGGCCGTAGTGCTGGTAGAGCTGGGTGCTCTCCTCGGGCGAAAGGTGCCCGTCGGCGTCGATGCGCGGCGCGTCGGAGACGCTGTCCTTGCCGACCTGGACGTGCACGCCGTCCCGGTCGGTGTGCGCACCGGAGAGCGGGACGAAGCTTTCCTTGGTGCCGAACAGCCCGGTCCTGACGGTGATCCACTCCGGCTGGTGCGTCGCGTCGGCGAGGTAGACGTTGCCGACCTTCCCCAGCTTGTTGCCTTCGGGATCGACCACGGCGCTGTCGATGAGTTCCTGCGGCTGCATGGTGCTGGCCATCGCGGTCCTGCTCCTTCCACGCGGGGGTTCCTGGTGCGGCCCACGTTCGGCCGTCCCGCGCCGGGCGGCAACCGTCGTGGTGTTCCCGTGGGTGACCCCTGAACGTGATCGTTTGAAGCGCCCGCGGCTGGCCAGGCCCGGGCCGGTGTCCTGGTGGAACCCGGTGCCCCCGGCGTGACCGGCCGCGGCGGCGGTGGCGCGAAGGTGTGGACCTGGATTCCGGGTGACCGGCGTCACTCGCGGTGCTGTCACAACGCCGTCGCCCGGGTCGTCAAGGGGGTGAAGCAGCCGAGGAAAGGGGAACACCATGGAAGCGCGGCTCAACATGTTCGAGAACGAGATCACCGCCAAGTTCGTCAAGCGCCTGATCGCGGCCTCCCGCCCGGTCGAGGAGTCGTCGCTGCCGCACGCGACGCAGGAGCTGGTGAAGATCCGCGCGAGCCAGATCAACGGCTGCGGGATGTGCCTGGACATGCACACGAAGGACGCGGCGGCGGCCGGCGAGACGGCGGTCCGCCTGGCGATGGTGGCGGCGTGGCGCGAAGCGGTGGTGTTCACCGAGGCCGAGCGCGCGGCCCTGGCGCTGGCGGAGGAAGGAACCCGCCTGGCGGACACGCACACGGGTGTCACCGACGAAACGTGGGCGGCGGTGCGCAAGCACTACGACGACGAGCAGATCGGCGCGCTGGTCGCCCTGGTGGCGACGATCAACGCGTGGAACCGGCTGAACGTGATCGCCCGCAACCCGGCGGGCGAGTACCAGCCGGGGATGTTCGGCTGAGTCCGGCGGCGATCACGGTGAAAACCGCCCGGAGGCGCGGCCCCTCATCCGAAACCCGAGTGGGGGGCCGCGCTTCTTTCGGCAGAAAACGCTAGGCGTACATGGCCAGCCAGATCGCGATGTAATGCGAAACAGCGGCCAGCACCGTGCAGGCGTGGAAGTACTCGTGGTACCCGAAAGTCTCGGGCCAGTGATTGGGCCACTTGACGGCGTAGAACACCGCTCCGAGCGTGTAGAACAACCCGCCCACGCACAGCAGCACCAGAGCCGCGATCCCGGCGTGCGAAGCCAGCTCGGGGAAGACGAACACCGCAACCCAGCCCAGGGCGATGTAGATCGGCACCCCCAGCCACCGGGGAGCGTGCGGCCACAGCATCTTCAACGCCACTCCGGCAATCGCCCCGCCCCAGACGATCGACAGGATCACGTACCCGGTCGGCTTCGACATCGCCAGCAACGTGAACGGCGTGTACGTCCCGGCGATGAACAAGAAGATCATCGAGTGATCGGCGCGCTTCATCCACTTGTACGCCCGCGGGCTCCAAAGGCGCCGGTGGTACAACGCGCTGACCCCGAACAGCCCCAGCACGGTCAGCCCGTACACCGACGTCGCCAGGGCGGCCACCGGCGACACGGTGGACGCAGCCAGGCTGATCAGCGCGGCAGCGGCCGCCACCGCGCCGAAGAACGTCCAGAAGTGGATGTGCCCGCGCAGCCGCGGGCGGAGGTCCACCACCGGCTCGGGTTCCGTCGTCACGCTCACCCGTCCAGGTTACGGGACCGTAGGTTCTCCGGCAGCGGTCGAGTCACACGCCTCACACCGGGTGCGTACGCTGGCTCGACGTGAGTGTTCGCTCCTTCTTGTCCGACGTCGTGTACAGCGCCTACGGTAGGCGCCTCATCCAGCAGGCCGCCGGCCGGCATCCGCGGCACATCGCCATCATGCTCGACGGGAACCGCCGGTGGGCCCGTGAAGCGGGCTTCACGGACGTTTCGGACGGTCACCGGGCCGGCGCGAAGAAGATCGCGGACTTCCTGAGCTGGTGCCAGGAAGCCGACGTCGAGGTCGTCACCATGTGGCTGCTGTCCACCGACAACCTCAACCGCGACCCCGACGAGCTCACGCCGCTGCTGAAGATCATCACCGACGTCACCGACGAGCTCGCCGCGCCCGGGACGCCGTGGCAGCTGCGGATCGTCGGCGCGCTCGACCTGCTGCCCGCCGACGTCGCGAAGCGGCTCAGCGAGGCCGCCGCCCGGACCGAGGGCCGGACCGGGACCGAGGTCAACATCGCCGTCGGGTACGGCGGGCGGCAGGAAATCGCCGACGCCGTGCGCAAGCTGCTGCGCCAGCACGCCGACGAGGGGACGTCCATTCAGGAACTGGCGAAGATCCTCGACGTCGACCACATCTCCGAGCACCTCTACACCTCGGGCCAGCCGGACCCGGACCTCATCATCCGCACCTCCGGTGAGCAGCGGCTTTCCGGCTTCCTGCTGTGGCAGTCCGCGCACTCGGAGTTCTGGTTCACCGAGGCGTACTGGCCCGCGTTCCGGCGGGTCGACTTCCTGCGTGCGATGCGCGACTACGCCTGGCGGCACCGCCGGTTCGGCTCCTAGCGGACCGGAAAACCGCTGCTCACGACCCCTGGGTGGCACTCGGAGTTGATTTCGGACGACCGACGGTGAGATGACGATCTGGCGAATCACCGTGTTGGCTCCCTGCGCGCCGCCGGATTCGTGGGTACCTTCCGAGGTGAGGGCACGCGTTCCGTGCGGGTCCTCGCGGGAGGCCCTGGTCGTGGCGGTGATCGAGGGGGCGGCTCAGCCGCCCACGAGACGCTCGAGGGGGCCGGCACCCGGCCCTCGTGGCCGCGCCACCTGACCCCGGTCAGGAGGAGTGGTCCAGCCAGGGAGGTGCCCGGCCCAGCGAGTGCGGGCGTGAGGTGCACACGCCCTCGAGGGAGATGCCGTCGTGACTGCGCAGCGTTTGCCCCGCAAGGCCTCTGGCCACTCTTCGACCGGTGCCGTTCCCGGCCCGGAGAAAGCGCCCGAATCCCAGCCGCACATGTACGTGCTCGACACGTCGGTCCTCCTTTCGGACCCGTGGGCCGTCACTCGGTTCGCCGAGCACGCCGTCGTGCTTCCGCTGGTCGTCATCAGTGAACTGGAGGCGAAGCGCCACCACCCGGAGCTGGGCTGGTTCGCCAGGGAATCCCTGCGCATGCTCGACGACCTGCGCCGGCAGTACGGCCGGCTCGACGCGCCGCTCCCCATCGGGGACCACGGCGGCACGCTGCAGGTGGAGCTGAACCACTCGGACCCGTCGGTGCTCCCCTCCGGGTTCCGGACCGACTCCAACGACCACCGCATCCTCGCCTGCGCGCTCAACCTCGCGGCCGAGAACCAGGCGGTCACGCTGGTGACGAAGGACATCCCGCTGCGGGTCAAGGCCGGGGCCGTCGGCCTCGAGGCGGACGAGTACCGCGCGCAGGAAGTGACGCCGTCGGGCTGGACGGGCATGGCGGACGTCGACGTCCAGCAGGAAGTGCTGGACGCGCTGTTCGGCGGCAGCACCGTCGACCCGGTCGAGTGGGGCATGGACGAGCTCGCCGAACTGCCCTGCCACACCGGGCTGCGGCTGCTCGCGGGCAGCTCCAGCGCACTCGGGCGGATCACGGCGGACAAGCGCATCCGGCTGGTCCGGGGCGATCGCGAGGCGTTCGGCCTGCACGGCCGCAGCGCCGAGCAGCGCGTCGCGCTCGACCTGCTGCTCGACTCCGACGTCGGCATCGTCTCGCTGGGCGGCCGGGCCGGAACGGGCAAGTCGGCGCTCGCGCTGTGCGCCGGCCTCGAGGCGGTGATGGAACGCCGTCAGCACCGCAAGGTCGTGGTGTTCCGGCCGGTCTACGCGGTCGGCGGCCAGGACCTCGGCTACCTGCCCGGGTCCGAGAGCGAGAAGATGCAGCCGTGGGCGCAGGCGGTGTTCGACACCCTCGGCGCGCTGGTCAGCCAGGAGGTCCTCGACGAGGTCTTCGACCGCGGCATGCTCGAGGTGCTCCCGCTGACCCACATCCGCGGCCGGTCGCTGCACGACACGTTCGTGATCGTCGACGAGGCGCAGTCGCTGGAGCGCAACGTCCTGCTCACGGTGCTCTCGCGGCTCGGCACGGCGTCCCGGGTGGTGCTCACGCACGACGTCGCCCAGCGTGACAACCTGCGCGTCGGACGGCACGACGGCGTCTCGGCGGTGATCGAGAAGCTGAAGGGCCACCCGCTGTTCGCGCACGTCACGCTGACGCGCTCGGAGCGGTCGCCGATCGCCGCCCTGGTCACCGAAATGCTGGAGGACCACGGCTGATCCTGCGCTCCCGGCTGCCCGGCAAACGTTTCCGCGTTTGCCGGGCAGCCGGTGAAAAACCCGCTCGGCCGCTATGCGGTCGATCCGGGCCTGGGCATAGTGGGCCGGATGGGGCCGGAAAATCTCTCTCGTCGTGAGCTTCTCGTCCGCAGTGGTGCCGTCGCCGCCGCGCTGACCGTGGCCGGGACGGGGGTGGCTGAGGCGGACGCCGGACGCGACGGCGTGGTGCTGCGGCAGGGCACGAACATGTCGGCCGCGCTGTCGCCGGACGGCCGGTGGATCGCGGTCGACCTGGTCACCGGGATCTGGGTGCTGCCCGCCGCCGGCGGCCGCGCCCGCCGGCTCACCGACGACCTGCAGGACGCCACGCTCCCCGGCTGGTCGCCGGACGGGCGCCGGATCGTGTTCCAGTCCTACCGCGACGGCAACTTCCACCTCTACGTCATCGACGCCGCCGGCGGGACGCCCCGCAAGCTCACCAGCGGGCAGTTCGACCACCGGGAGCCCGTGTTCTCGCCGGACGGCACCAAGATCGCCTTCAGCAGCGACCGGGACGGCAGCTACGGCATCCACCTGCTGGACATCGCCTCCGGAGCGATCAGCACGGTGGTGTCCACCGCCGACGAAGAGGCGTCGCCGCGGTGGTCGCCCGACGGCACCATGATCGTCTTCACCGTGAACGACACCGCCGTCGACGTCGTCACCCCGGCCACCGGCGCCCGCACGCGCCTGGTCACCGCGACCGGCGCCGACAAGGTCTACGGCCCCGCGTTCGGTCCCGGCGGGCAGCCTTCCTACCTGCGGCTGCGCGGTGCCGAAGCCGACCTCATGCTCGGCGACCGGCAGCTGACCCAGGGCGAGGACGTCTTCGGCTTCGCCGCGAACTGGTCCGGGAACGACGTGCTCTACACCGCCGACGGGCACATCCGGCGCCGGGACCAGGCCGGCGCGGTGAAGGACATCCCGTTCGAGGCGAGTGTGTCCACGGCGACCCGCGACTACCGAAGACGGGTCCGTGACCTGGACTCGGCCGCGCCGAAGCCCGTCCGGGGCATCGCGAGTCCGGTGGTTTCGAGGGACGGCAAGCAGATCGCGTTCCGCGCCCTCAACGCGATCTACGTCGTCGCGGCGAGCGGAGGCCGGCCGCAGCGGCTGATCGGCGACGGTTACTTCACCTCCGACCCGGACTTCCACCCGGACGGGACGAAACTGCTCTACACGAGCGACCGGCTCGGCACCGCCGCCCTGTGGCTGCGTGACCTCGGAACCGGCGAGGACACCGTCCTCACGCAGCTGCCGGGCGCCCAGGTCGCGCCGCGGTGGTCGCCGCACGGCGGCCGGGTGGCGTACGCCGACCAGGACGGCGCCACCTGGGTCCACGACGTGGCCACGGACACGGCCCAGCAGGTGACGCCGCCGCTGTTCATGCCGGGCCGGCCCACCTGGTCGCCCGACGGGTCGGTCCTCGCGCTGGCCGCGGTCAAGCCGTACTCGCGGCGCTACCGCGAAGGCACCAGCCAGATCCTCACGGTCGGCCTGCGGACCGGCGAACTCCGCTACGCCGAGCCGATGCCGTTCCGGTCGCTCGCCACCCGCGGCGACGACGGTCCACTGTGGTCACCCGACGGCCGGTACCTCGCGTTCACGGTCGAAAGCGTCGCCTGGATCGCCCCGGTCGACGGCACCGGACGGCTGATCGGCGCGCCGCGGCAGGTCACCCACGACGTCACGGACTCCCTGGCGTGGCAAGGGAACGACACGCTCGTGTACCTGTCGAAGGGGCAGCTCAAGGCGCAGAAGATCACCGGCGGCGAACCGCGCACGATCCGGCTCGACTTCACCTGGGCCCGCCCGCGCCCGCCGCGTCCGACCGTCATCCACGTCGGCGCGGCGTGGGACGGCGTCGCCCGGACGCTGCAGCGCAACGTCGACATCGTCGTCGACGGCGGCCGGATCGCCGACGTCCGGCCGCACCGGCACGCCCCCGGGACGGTCGACGCGCGCGACCTGACCGCCATGCCCGGGCTCGTCGACATCCACAACCACTGGCACCTGCGCGGCCGGCAGTGGGGTGACCGGCAGGGCCGGCTGTGGCTGTCCTACGGCATCACCACGACCCGCTCGCCCGGCGACCCGGCGTACCAGATGCTGGAGACGCGCGAGGCCCTGGAGTCCGGGAACCGCGTCGGGCCAAGGTATTCCGGCACCGGGGAAGCCGTCGACGGCTCGCGGATCTACTACAACTTCATGCGGCCGACGCTGTCGCCCGCGCAGCTGGACCTCGAGCTGTCCCGTGCGGTCGAGCTCGAGTACGACCTGATCAAGACCTACGTCCGGCTTCCGGTGGGCACCCAGCAGGCGGTGGTCCGGGCCGCGCACCGGGCGGGCATCCCGCTGTCGTCGCACTACCTGTACCCGGCGGCGGACATCGGCATGGACGCGATGGAGCACACCGGCGCCACCAACCGGCTCGGGTACTCGCACACCGTCAGCCGGACCGGCCGGTCGTACCAGGACGCGGTCGCGTTGTTCGTCCGCTCGGGGATGTCGATCACGCCGACGTTGTTCACCTCGCGGGCGTTGTACGCGGACGACAAGTCCCTCGTGACCGACGAGCGCACCGAGGTCCTGTTCCCGCCGTGGGAGTACCAGCTGCTCAGGACGACGGCGGACACCGTGGGCCACCCGGAGAACGCCTACCTGCGCCGAGTCCTCGCCGGGAACGTCGACATGGTGCTGCGCATCCACCGCGCGGGCGGGTTCGTGGTCACCGGCACGGATTCCCCGCTGGACAACGTGGCCGTGTCCACCCACCAGAACCTGCGGGCCATGGTCGCGTTCGGGTTCACGCCGTACGAGGCGCTCACCACCGCCACCCGCAACCCGGCGCGGTGGCTGGGGCTCGAGGACCGGATCGGCGTGCTCAAGCGGGGTGCGTACGCCGATCTGTCGCTCGTCGCCGGCAATCCGTTGCTGGACGTCAAGGCGGCCGCGAACGTCCGCAGCGTCCTGGTCGGCGGGGTGCTGCGGACGGTCGGCGAGCTGCTGGCGCCCTACCGGAACCAGCCGGGCGCGCGGGCGGCCACCAAGGTGGCGCCCGCGGCCCGGTCCGCGGAGAAACGGCACTGGTGGCACGTCCCGGAGTGGTCGGAACACATCTGCTGCGCGGGCTGAGCAGCCTGCCGCAGTGGTCGTGAGTGGTAAGGCGAGTTCTAACGCGCCTTACCACTCACGAGCCGTTACCAGCCCGAGGGGAGGGGACGGCCTTCGGCGAAACCGGCGGCCGACTGGACGCCCAGCAGCGCGCGCTGGTGGAACTCCTCCAGGGTCCGCGCGCCCGCGTAGGTGCAGGACGAGCGCACGCCGGAGCCGATCGAATCGAGGAGGTCCTCGACGCCCGGGCGCTGCGGGTCCAGCGACATCCGCGACGACGAGATGCCCTCCTCGAACAGCGCCTTCCGCGCGCGGTCGAAGACGTTGTCCGTGCGCGTCCGCGCGCCCACGGCACGCTTCGACGCCATCCCGAACGACTCCTTGTACGGCCGGCCCTGCTCGTCGAACCGCAGGTCACCGGGGGATTCGTAGGTGCCGGCGAACCACGAGCCGACCATCGCCGCGGACGCGCCCGCGGCCAGCGCCAGCGCGACGTCACGGGGGTGGCGCACCCCGCCGTCGGCCCAGACGTGCTTGCCCAGCTCGCGCGCGGCGGCCGCGCAGTCGGCGACCGCGGAGAACTGCGGGCGGCCGACGCCGGTCATCATCCGGGTCGTGCACATCGCGCCCGGCCCGACGCCGACCTTGACGACGTCGGCGCCGGCTTCGATCAGGTCGCGCGTGCCCTCGGCCGTGACCACGTTCCCGGCGACCACCGGGACCTGCGGCGACACCGACCGGACGGCCCGCAGCGCGGTGATCATCTTCTCCTGGTGCCCGTGCGCGGTGTCGACGACCAGCACGTCGACGCCCGCCTTCAGGACCGATTCGGCCTTCGCCGCGACATCGCCGTTGACGCCGATCGCGGCGGCGACGCGCAGCTTGCCGTCGCCGTCGACGGCCGGGGTGTAGATGTCCGCGCGCAGCGCCCCGACGGCGGTCAGGACGCCCGCCAGGCGGCCGTCGGCGTCCAGGCCCAGCGCCAGGGGGGCGCCGTGGCTGTGCAGCCGCTCGAAGACCTCGCGCGCCGGCGTGTCCAGCGGCACCGCGACGCTCGCGGGCTGCGCGACGTCGGCGAGCCGCGCGAAGCGGTCGACGCCCGCGCAGGCCGCTTCGTCGACGATGCCGACCGGGCGGCCTTCGCCGTCGACGACCACGACAGCGCCGTGGGCGCGCTTGTGGACCAGGTTGAGGGCGTCGGCGACCGCGTCACCGCCGGTCAGCACCAGCGGCGTGTCCCACACCGTGTGCCGGCTCTTCACCCAGCCCACGATCTCGGTGACGGCGTCGGTGTCGACGTCCTGGGGCAGCACGACCAGCCCACCGCGGCGGGCGACGGTCTCGGCCATCCGGCGGCCGGCGACCGCGGTCATGTTCGCGACCACGATCGGGATGGTCGCGCCGGTGCCGTCCGCGGTGGCGAGGTCGACGTCGAAGCGGGACTCCACGTCCGAACGGTTCGGCAGCAGGAACACGTCGTCGTAGGTCAGGTCGTGGGCGGGCCGGTGGCCGTCGAGGAAACGCACGAGTCACCAGACTACCTGCCGGGCCCGTGGCAGGATCGAGGGCATGAGCCGCCGCGACCGGGACGCCGAGGGACGGGCACGCAACGCACGGCCGCGCGACGGCCTCGGCCGGCCGCTGCCGTACGGCGCGGACGGCGTCGAACGGCAGCCCGAAGGCATCGCGCGCACCCCGGCGCAAACGCTTGCGGAGGCTCAATGGCTGCTCGACGACGGCAAGCCGTTCCACGCCCACGAGGTCTTCGAGGACGCGTGGAAGACGACCGACGGCCCGGACCGCGAGCTGTGGCGCGGCCTCGCGCAGCTGGCGGTCGGGCTGACGCACGCGGCCCGCGGCAACAACGTCGGCGCGGTGTCCCTGCTGGAGCGCGGCGCGGCGAACATCGAGCCGTTCCGGACCGAGCCGCCGCACGGGATCGACGTCACCGGGCTGCAGGAGTGGGCGCGCTCGCTGGCGGAAGAGGCGAAGCGGCGGGTCCGGGTGTCGCCGAGCCCGCCGCGGCTGACGCGGCTGACGTACTGACGTGCCGGCGGCGAGGTTGCGGCCCGGCAGCACGTCTCAAGGCCGGTCCCAGCCGTCCGACGCGGCCTTCTCGGCGCCGATCGTCGTGCCTTCGCCGTGTCCCGTGTGGACCTTCGTCGCGTCCGGGAGGGTGAACAGCTTCTCGCGGATGGACCGCACGATCGTCGGGTAGTCCGAATAGGACCGGCCGGTGGCGCCCGGGCCGCCGTGGAACAGCGTGTCGCCGGTGAACAGGACGCCCAGCTCCGCCGCGTACAGGCAGACCGCGCCCGGTGCATGGCCCGGCGTGTGGATGACCTGCAGGGCCGTGCCCGCGATGGTGAGCACCTCGCCGTCGGCCAGGTCGCCGTCCGGGGCGCGGTCCGGGTGCGTGAGGTCCCAGACGACCCGGTCGGCCGGGTGCAGCAGGATCGGCGCGCCGGTCGCCGCGGCGAGCCCGGGGGCGGCGTTGACGTGGTCGTTGTGCGCGTGGGTGCAGACGATCGCGGCCAGTTTCCGTTCGCCCACGACGTTTTCGATCGCCTTCGCGTCATGGGCCGCGTCGATCACGATCACTTCCGCGTCGTCGCCCACGACCCACACGTTGGTGTCGACGTCCCAGCTGCCCCCGTCGAGCTCGAAGACGCCGGAGGTCACCAGGTTCTGCACGATCGCCGTCATGCGCCCGACCTTAGTGGTCATTCGACGGGTAGCTGACATACCGTCGGTATGCTACCGTCGAGTCATCTTACCGTGAGTAAGTTCGAGAGGTGACGCGATGACGCTGCTGGCGGAGCCGCTGAAGCTGCGGTGCGGGACGGTGCTGCCGAACCGCCTGGCCAAGTCGGCGCTGAGCGAGCAGCTCGGCGACCGCCGCAACGCCCCCACCCGGGACCTCCACGAGCTGTACCGGACGTGGGCCCGCGGCGGCGCGGGCGTCCTGGTCACCGGGAACGTCATGGTCGACCCGGCCGCGCTCGGCGAGCCGCGCAACGTGGCGGCGGCCGCGGACCCGGCCGGCTTCCGGGCCTGGGCGCGGGCGGTCGAGGGCACGGACGCGCAGCTGTGGGTGCAGCTGAACCACCCCGGGCGGCAGAGCCCGCGGTACCTCTCGCGCGAGCCGGTGGCGCCGTCCGCCGTGCCGTTCGGCAACCGGGGCATCCGGACCGCCTTCGCGCCGCCGCGCGCCCTGACCGGCGACGAGATCGAGGCGATCATCGAGCGCTTCGCGGTGGCCGCGCGGACGTTCGTCGACGCCGGCTTCCACGGCGTCCAGATCCACGGCGCGCACGGCTACCTCGTGTCCCAGTTCCTTTCGCCGCTGACGAACCGGCGCACGGACGCGTGGGGCGGCGACGCGGCGCGCCGCCGCCGGTTCCTGCTGGAGGTCGTCCGCCGGGTCCGCGCGGCCGTCGGCGACGACGTGCCGGTGGCGGTGAAGCTCAACAGCGCCGACTTCCAGCGAGGCGGCTTCACCGAGGACGAGTCCCTGGAGGTCGTGCGCGAGCTCGGCGAAGCCGGGCTGGACCTGCTGGAGGTGTCCGGCGGCACGTACGAGAAGGCCGCGATGATGGGCTCCGGACGCGCGAGCACCCAGGCGCGCGAAGCGTACTTCCTGGACTACGCGGCGAAAGCGCGTTCGGTTTCCGACGTGGCTCTGATGGTCACCGGCGGCTTCGCGACCCTGGGCGGGATGGAGGAGGCGCTGCGCTCGGGCGCCCTGGACGTCATCGGGCTCGGCCGGCCGCTCGTCGTCGACCCGGCGTTGCCGTCCCGGCTGCTCGGCGGCGAGGACGTCCGGGCCGAGCGGCTCTGCCCGAAGACCGGCATCCGGCTGGCCGACAGCCTGCTGGAAATCCAGTGGCACACCCGGCAGATGCACCGGATCGCCACGGGCAAACCGGCCGACCGCCGCGGCGCGCTCCCGACGCTGGTGCAGGCCGGGCTGACCGACGGCCTCAACGCGTTCCGCCGCGCCCGCGGCTAAGCGGGTTCGACCCGCGCGAGCCGTCGGTCGTACAGGAACGCGCCGGCGGCCAGCGCCGTGAAGAACAGGCCGATGAAGACGCAGTTCAGCGCCACCTGGCCGTAGCCGAGGGTGCCCGCGTCGACGAACGGGTACGGGTAGAAGCCGGTGATCGCGCCGCGGGGGAGGGTGAACGCGAGCCAGGCGAGCGGGTACAGCAGCGACCACCAGACCGTGCGCCAGCTCAGCACGCCCCGCGGGGCGGCGAGCAGCCAGCCGAGCACGAACAGGATCGGCGTCACCTTGTGCAGCATCGTGTCGGCGAACAGCGAGAGGCCGTGCAGTTCGTAGAGGCCGGCCAGGGCGACCTGGTAGACGATGCCGGTCACGATGATGCCGACCAGCGCGTCCAGCCAGAGGACGGTGAACAGGCGGCCGCGGGCCACGCCCAGCGCGACCAGCGCCGAGGTGAGCGTGACCAGCAGGTTCGAGTCGATCGTGAAGAAGCAGAGCAGGTTCGCGACCCGCCCGTCCGGGGCACTCGCGGTGACGGCGACCTGGGTGCCGAGGCCGGTCAGGGCGACCAGCGCGGTGACCGCGAACCAGGCGCGGGTGAGCTTCTCGCTGCGCATCGGGGGAGCTTAACTCCACTGTGGACCGACTGCGCCCCGGCGCCGTCCGCACCGGGGCGCCCGGTCGTCAGGCCGTGAGCAGCGAGTCCCGGAGGGCGGTGAACGCCTCGTACTCCGCCTTCTGCTCGACCGGCAGCTGGTAGGCGGCGGCGAGGAGCTTGTTCACGGAGGGGAGGATGCTGAGCCGGAACGTCCGGCCGTCAGTCGTCTTGATGACGAACCGGCCCTGCAGGTCACGCTTCTTCACCGACGCGCGGTTGGCGTCGGTGATCGTCAGCGGCGTGCCCGCCGTGACGGTGCCGTTCTTCTCCTCGAGCGGGACGAGGACGAGATCGGTCTGCCCGGGCTTGAAGCCCAGCGCGAAGTTGGCGACGCTGGTGGTGCGGAAGACCAGGTAGTTCTTCTGCCGGATCTCCACGGCGTACACCTTGGTGTAGCCCGCTCCGCCGTCGACGGCGCCGTCGAAAGCGGCGTGGATGGCCGCCTTCATCTGTTCCTTGCTGACCACTGCTTGCTCCTGCCGTGACCGCTCGGGAAGTGAGCGGAATCCCTGTGAAGGAGCGCACTTTAGGGAATCTTCGGCACCGGCCGTGTCGGGAAAATTCTCGTCACGGCGCGTCGAATTCGTCGAACGGCAGCCCGGGCCCGGTCTCCCTCCACTGTGGCCGGTGGGCCGAGCGGGCACCAGCTACTTTCGTCGGTCAGCTCCCTTCCGACCGGTCGCCGTGCAGCAGGCCGCGGACCGTGTCGATCGTGTCGGCCTCCGCCGGGTCCTTGTCCGGGCGGTAGCGGACCACCCGCGCGAACCGCAGCGCCAGGCCACCGGGGTAGCGCGTCGAAAGCTGGGCGCTGTCCAGCTCGATCTCCACCACGACCTCCGGCCGCACGTACACCGTCCAGTCGTCGCGGTGGGTTTCGATCTCCTGGAACGTCCTCGTCTGCCACGCCAGCAGTTCGTCGGTCATGCCCTTGAACGTCTTGCCCACCATGATCGGCGGGCCGCCGTCCGGGTCGCGGGCGCCCAGGTGCAGGTTGGACAGCGTGCCGGTGCGCCGGCCGTGCCCCCACTCCGCGCCGAGCACCACCAGGTCGATCGTGTGCACCGGTTTGACCTTCAGCCACGCCCGCCCGCGCCGCCCGGCCGCGTACGGCGACGCGAGGTCCTTGACCATCACCCCTTCGTGGCCCGCTTCCATCGCCGCCTCCAGCACGGCTTCCGCCCGCGAAGTGCCGACCTCGCCGGGGATCACGTGCGCCCCGGCGACCTTGCGCAGCGCCGCGTTGCGTTCCGACAGCGGCGCGTCCAGCAGGTCGACGCCGTCGAGGTGCAGGCAGTCGAAGAAGTACGGCCGCAGCAGCAGGGCCTTGACCTGTTCTTCGCGGGTGCTGCCGAACCGGCTCTGCGTGTCCTGGAACGGCCGCGGCCGCCCGGCGTCGGTCAGCGCCAGCGTCTCGCCGTCGAGGACAACCGACTCGCACGGCAGCGCCCGCACGAGTTCCACCAGCTCCTGCACGCTGGCGGTGATCTCGCGCAGCGTCCGCGTCCAGATGTGCACCTCGTCGCCCTGGCGGTGCACCTGGATCCGTGCACCGTCCATTTTGTACTCGACGATCGCCTCGGCGTGCTCGGCGACGGCCTCGTCGAGCGACTCCGCCGGGGACGCCAGCATCGGCTTGACCGGTGTGCCCAGGGTGAGCCGGAACTCCGCCAGCACCGCCTGCCCGCCGGTCAGCGCCGCGACCGCGGTGACGCCGAGCTTCCCGGACAGCATGAAGGCCCGCCGCACGTCCGCGGCCGGCACCTCGGCCGCCGCCGCGACGGCGTCGACCATCACGCCTTCCAGCGCGCCCTGCCGCAGTTCGCCGGTGACCAGCCGGAACAGGAACCGCTGCTCCTCCTCGGTCAGCCGCACGAACAGCGCGCGCAGCACCTCCTGCCGCCGCGCGTTCGACCCCGTGCCCGCCGCCACGCCCGCGGCCGCGGTCAGGGCCGCGTCGACCTCGGTGACCGTGGCGACGGGCTCCTCGGCCGGTGACGCGCCCAGCGCGGCCAGGGTGCGCCAGCCCGCACCCAGCCTGTCCTGGGCCGTCTGCCCGGTGAGGTAGGCGACCACGGCGGGCAGCTCGGCGATCTCCGCCGCGCGCAGCACCGCGGCCAGGACGGCGATCTTCGCCTTCCTGGACCGGGTCGCCGCCAGCTCGGCGGACGCGCGGACCAACTCGTTCAGCAGCACCCGGACATCATGACCCGGACCACCGACAATTTCCGAACGGCTAGACGAGTAATGCGTAAGTCTGGGTGGTGGCCGGAGACGGACAAAGGGTGTCCAAGATCCGTTTGTGACGACAGACCTGAACACCCTTCTCACCGTGCTCTACGTCAAGATCGACGACCACCTCGCGGGTAGGCGCCGGGTGGGCCGGCCACCGAAGCTGACCGACGCGGAGCTGGTCACCCTGGCCGTGGCCCAGACGCTGCTGGGGTTCACCTCCGAGGCCCGCCAGCTGCGGTACCTGCCTGCCCGCATGCCTGGAGCGTTCCGCTACCTGCCCGGCCAGTCCGGCTTCAACCGCCGCCTGCGTGCCGCATTGCCGCTGGTCAAGCACGTGATGCGCTAGTTCGCTGCCGATACCGACCTGTGGACCGACACCACCTGGATCGCCGACTCCACCCCGGTCGAGTGCGGCCGGTCCCGGCCGACGGTCAAGCGTTCGGAGCTGGCCGGGTGGGCCAAGTACGGTTTCTGCCGCTCCCACTCGCGCTGGTTCTTGGGACTGCGGCTGCACCTGGTCTGCACTCCGGCCGGGCTGCCGGTCGCCTGGGCGTTGGCTGACCCGAAGGTCGACGAGCGACAGGTGCTCATGGCCATCTGCAACAACGAACCCCGCCTGCTCGCCGACCGGCCCGGTCTGCTGATCATCGCCGACAAGGGCTACGTCTCCCGCGAACTCGACCACTACCTCACCGAACGCGGAGTTCGGCTGATTCGCCCGTCCTGCCGCAACCGCCGACCTCATCCCGGTGAGCCGCTGCTCAAGTCCATCCGCCAGCTCATCGAATCGGTCAACGACACCCTCAAAGGCCAGCTCAACCTGGAACAACACGGCGGACGCACCATCGAAGGCGTCGGCGTCCGCATCGCCCAACGCCTCATCGCGTTGATCGCCGCCATCTGGCACAACGGCGCCACCGGCCAACCCGTCACCCGATCCCGGACCACCGACAATTTCCGAACGGCTAGCTGTCCGCCCTGGTGCAGAGGGGGTCGAGCAGCCCGTCCTTGGCCACGCAGGGCGTGTACCCGGCGTCCTGGAGCTCCGCCCGCGCGGCCGGGCTCGCCAGGTAGTCCAGGAACCGCTTCAGCACGCTCTCGCCGTCCGGTACGCCCTTCGTGTAGAGGTATTCGACGGTCCAGAACCCGTAGCCGGCGTCGATGGCCGTGACGTCGGGGTAGCGGCCGTCGAGCTGCACGACGCCGACCTGCGGGTTCCGGGCGGCTGCCGTTTTGGCCGCCGGGACGTCGGCGTACCCGATCGCGCCCGGTACCGCGGCGACCTCGGTGAGCACCTCGGCGGTCGTGCCTCGCTCGCAGCGGGTGGTCGCCGCGGCCGGGTCGCGTTCGGGCCGCCGGCAGGAGTCCGACGTCAGCCGGTCCTCCGCGCCGCCCAGCACCTTCTGCTCGAACGTCTTGCGCGTGCCCGACTCCTGCCCGCGCCCGACGATCCCGATCGGCACCGACGGCCCCGGCCGCAGCTGGTCCCAGTTGCGCACCCGGCCGCTGAAGATGTCCTTGACCTGCTGGGTCGTCAACCGGTCGACACCGGCGGCGCGGTTGACGACCAGGCTGTAGACGACCACCGCTACGGCCTTCGCTTCGAGATCGGGGCCCGCTTCACCCGACCGGCCGTCCGAGAGCACCGCCAGCCCGTCCTTGCCCGCCGCGTCGAGCGGGGCGAGCGCGCGGACGCCGGTGACGCTGCCGGTCGCGCGGGTCGTGATGGCCGCGTCGTCGCACTGGGCGTGGTACTCGGCGGCGATGTTGTCCATGATCGGGACGAACGCGCTCGACCCCTCGACCGACAGCTTCCCGGCGGCGCACTGCGCGGTCCCGCCGGACGGCCGCGACCACGACACGAGCAGCGTCGCCAGCAGCGCGCCGGTCAGCAGCACCCCGACCGCCGTCGTGACGATCGGCCAGGTGATCCGGCGCTGCTTGCGCTCGTCCTTGATCCGGCCCGCGGCGAGCCGGGCGTGGTGGTCGATCTCCTTGCTGATCTCGCCGTCGCCGTCGCCGGGCTCGCGCAGTACGACGACCAGCTTGAACTTTTCCTTGCGCTTCAGCGAAAGCCGGGCGAACCGGACGCCGTGCCACTCGGGTGCTTCCGCCGGGGGTTCGGCCGCGGCCAGCCCGGCCAGCCGCTTCGGCAGCAGCGCGCGCACCCGGGACAGCTTCACGCCTTCGACCGGTCGCTGCGGGGTGTCGCGCGTGAAGAACTCGAGGCCGTCGCGGACGTGCTGGCGCAGGCCGTCGTCGGTGGCGTCGGACACCCGCGCGTCCCAGACGATCCGGCTGCCGAACGTGAACGACAGCGGGATTTCGAAGTCGTCCGGCGCGATGTCGAACCCGCCGGTGTTGTGGATCCGGATGACGACGATGCTCATCCGGTCGAGCAGCCGGGCCATCTGCGCCAGCTGCGGAGCCGCCTGCGCCGAGCCGTTTTCACCGTCGTGCAGGTCGATCGGGGACAGGCCGATCTTGGAGTTGTAGAGCACCCGGAACGCCAGCCGGCGCCGCCGGATGAAGTAGCGGTCGACGAACGGCGCGGCCATCGCGACCAGCGCGGCGAGGCCCAGTACGAGACTGCCCGAGTCCGAGCTGAGGATCTCGGCGAGTGACTGCATCGTCGCGCCGACGCCCACCGTGCCGCTCCTCTGCCCCCGGACTCCCCAGGACAAGCAGCGTAGGCAGCGGAAACCCGGTGCGGGACGGCTATCGGCGAGTGTTCACCGGTCGTTCACCGGCGGCGATCCAGCTGGCCAGCAGGCCGAGCGCGCGCTCGCTCTCCGAACCGGGTTCGGCGTGGTAGATCACCATGCCCTGGTCGGGGTCGTCGGGCAGGCGCAGCGTCTGGTACCGCAGCCGCAGTTCGCCGACGACGGGGTTGGCGAACAGCTTCCACCCCTGCGCCTTCTCCTGGACCGCGTGTTCGGCCCACAGCTGCCGGAACTCCGCGCTGGCCGCCGAAAGCTCGCCGACCAGCCGGGCGAGCTGCGGGTCGCCGGGGTGCCGCCCGCTCTCCGCGCGCAGGTTGGCGACCAGTTCGCGGCACACCGCGTCCCACTCCGGGTGCAGCTGCTTCGCGCGTTCGTCGGTGAAGACGAGCTTCGGCATGCTGCGCTCTTCGAGGCGGCCGAAGTCGAACGCGACCGCGCCGCCGAGCGCGTTCCAGGCCAGCACCTCCAGGTACCGGCCGAAGACGAACGCCGGCGCCTGGACGGCGTCGAGCAGCTGCTGCAGCTCGGGCCGGATCCGCTGCGGCGCGGGCCGGTCCCGCCGGTCCGGCGCGGCGAGGTTGTGCAGGTAGGCCTCTTCGCCGGCGTCGAGGCGCAGCGCACGGGCCAGCGAGCCGAGGACGGCGTCCGAGACGTTCTTCGCGCGGCCCTGCTCCAGCCGCGTGTAGTAGTCGACGCTGATCCCGGCCAGCTGCGCCAGTTCTTCGCGACGCAGCCCCTTGACCCGCCGGTGCGTGACCCCCTGGGACAGCCCGAGGTCGGCCGGGTCGAGCGTGGCCCGGCGCGCCTTCAGGAACGCGCCGAGCTCGGCCGCGTCGCTCATCACTTCCCGCCGCGGGCCATGCGCAGCACGTCGAGGGCCTCGTCGAGCTGCTCTTCGGTGAGCTTGCCGTCCTTGACGAACCCGCGCTCGATGACGACTTCCCGGATCGTCTTCAGTTCCTTCAGCGCCTGCTTCGCGACCGCGGCCGCGGCTTCGTAGCCGATGTACTTGTTCAACGGCGTCACGATGGACGGCGAGCCCTCGGCGTAGGTCCGCGTGCGGTCGGTGTTCACCGTGATGCCCGCGAAGACCTTGTCCGCCAGCAGCCGGGAAACGGCCGCGAGCAGCCGCGCCGATTCGAGCACGTTCCGGGCGATCACCGGCAGGTTGACGTTGAGCTGGAAGTTGCCCGCGGCGCCGGCGAACGCGACGGCCGCGTCGTTGCCGATCACCTGCGCGACCACCTGCAGCGTCGCCTCCGGGATGACCGGGTTCACCTTGCCCGGCATGATCGACGAGCCCGGCTGCAGGTCCGGCAGCGCCAGCTCGGCCAGCCCGGTCCGCGGGCCGGACCCCAGCCAGCGCAGGTCGTTCGCGATCTTGTTGAGCGACACGGCGATCGTGCGCAGGTGCCCGGAGGTTTCGACGACGCTGTCCTGCGTCGCCTGCGCCTCGAAGTGGTCGCGCGCCTCGGTCAGCGGCAGCCCGGTGACGATGGCGAGCTCGGTCGCGACGGCCTCGCCGAAGCCGTCCGGCGCGTTGAGCCCCGACCCGACGGCCGTGCCGCCGATCGGCAGCTCGCCCAGCCGCGGCAGGCCCGACTTCAGCCGTTCGACGCCGTAGCGGATCTGCGACGCCCACGCGCCGGCCTCCTGGCCGAGGGTGATCGGCACGGCGTCCATCAGGTGCGTGCGGCCGGACTTCACGACGTCGGCCCACTCGGCGGCGCGGACCTCGATGGCGCCGGCGAGGTATTCGAGCGCGGGGATGACGTCCTTGGTGACGGCTTCGGTCGCGGCCACGTGGATGGTCGTCGGGAAGGTGTCGTTCGACGACTGCGACGCGTTGACGTGGTCGTTCGGGTGCACGTCCCGGCCGAGGGCGCGCGAGGCGAGGGTCGCGATGACCTCGTTGGCGTTCATGTTCGACGACGTCCCCGAGCCGGTCTGGAAGACGTCGATCGGGAAGTGGGCGTCGTGGGCGCCTTCGGCGACCTCGTCGGCGGCCGCGGCGATGGCGTTCGCGACGTCGGCGTCGAGCACGCCCAGCTTCAGGTTCACCCGCGCGGCGGCGGCTTTGAGCAGGCCGAGCGCGCGGATCTGGGCCCGTTCCAGGCCCCGGCCGGAGATGGGGAAGTTCTCGACGGCCCGCTGGGTCTGCGCACGGTAGAGCGCTTCGGCGGGCACGCGGACCTCGCCCATCGTGTCGTGTTCGATCCGGTATTCCTGCTCAGCCATGACACCGATTCTGGACCTGTTCGCGCCGCCCCGCGTGGTGGCGTCGCCCACCCTCGGCGCCTCGCGACGCTAGGATCGGGTGTGTTCTCGATCACCGCCATCCACCACTGGCTGGAGCGAGCATGACTGACGTTGCTGGGGAGCCGTACGACCTCGTGATCATCGGCGCGGGCCCGACCGGCCTGTTCGCCGCCTACTACGCCGGGTTCCGCGGCCTTTCGATGGCGGTGGTCGACTCGCTGCCCGAGCCGGGCGGGCAGGTCACCGCGATGTACCCGGAGAAGATGATCTACGACGTCGGCGGGTTCGCCGAGGTCCGCGGCCGGGATCTGGTCGAGGGCCTGGTGAAGCAGGCCGCGCCGTTCAAGCCGAAGTACCTGCTGGGCCGTAAGGCCGAAAAGCTCGAGCCGACGGCCGACGGCGTCGAGCTGACCCTTGACGGCGGTGAAACGCTGCGCGCCCGCGCGGTGCTGATCACCGCGGGCATCGGCGAGTTCACCCCGCGCCCGCTGCCCGCCGGCGACGGCTGGCTCGGCCGCGGCATGGTGCACTTCGTCCCCTCGCTGGCCGTGCACGCGGGGCAGCACGTCGTGGTCGTCGGCGGCGGCGACTCGGCGTTCGACTGGATCCTCGCGCTGCACCCGGTCGCGGCGAGCGTGACGCTGGTGCACCGGCGCGCGAAGTTCCGCGCCGCCGAGTCGATCGTCCGGCAGGCGCGCGAGCTCGGCACCCGGATCATCACCGACGCCGAGGTCACGCGGTTCGTCGAAGCGCCGGACGGCACGCTCGAAGCCGTCGACGTCTCGGTCAAGGGCGCCGGCGACGAGCGGCTCCCGGCCAACGCCGTCGTCGCGGCGCTCGGGTTCACCGCCGACCTCGGCCCGATCGAGAGCTGGGGCCTGGAGATCGACCACCGCGCGATCGCGGTCGACTCGACGATGGCGACCGCGCGCGAACGCGTCTACGCGGCGGGCGATGTCGCCGCGTACCCGGGGAAGGTGAAGCTGATCGCGACCGGCTTCGGCGAGGCCGCGACGGCGGTCAACAACATCGCCGTCGCCCTCGATCCCGACGCCCACCTGTTCCCGGGGCATTCGAGCAACGCCGAGTAGCTCAGGCCTTCGTCTTCTCGGCGATCCAGGGCGCGTAGGCGACGACGGAGGTGTAGATCGACGGCGCCGTCGCGCATTCCGGGTCGTTGTTGCCCGGACGGCTGGTGACGCCGGCGAGCAGCCACTGGTCGCCGTCGCGCACGATCTCGGGGCCGCCGGAGTCGCCGAAGCACGCTCCCGCCTTGCCTCCCGGGTTGTCGGTGCACAGCTCGGCCGTGCCGTCGAACACCGAGGTGCACTTCGTGCCTTCGACGATGTGCGTGTCGAGCTGCTGCAGCGTCGTGGGGATCGCGCCGCAGTTCAGCTTCGGGCAGGTCTGGCCCCAGCCGAGGATCCGGGTCGCGGTGCCCGGTGCCGCGGCCGCCGCGAGCCCGATCGGGGCCGCGGTGACCGGCGCCGCCAGCCGCAGCAGCGCGATGTCCCCGCCCGGTGTTTCGGTGTTGAACGCCGGGTTGATGATGACTTCGGCGGGCTTGGCGACCTCCCCGCCCTGACCCGAGTCGTTCGTCCCCACCCGCAGGGAGAGGTCCGCCGGGGTCTTGCCGAACGCGCAGTGCGCCGCCGTGACCACCCAGGTGGGCGTGAGCAGCGCACCGGCGCAGAACAGCTTGCCGGACGAGGTGTGCAGCGAGACCGTGAACGGATACGGCTGGTCCGCGGCGACACCCCCGACGATGCCGGGGGCGGCCGCGGCCGTGCCGGGGACCAGGACGGCGAGGATCAGGACCAGCAGGGCCGGCAGTCGCCTGGTCACGGAACTCCTTACGGCAGCGGGGGTACGACGTCGTCGTCGGGCGCGTCCAGGTGGCCGTCGAAGTTGACCGAGGAGTACGCCCGCAGCTTGTTCAGCCGGTGGTAGCCGTCGATCATTCTGACGGTCCCGGACTTGGACCGCATCACGATGGACTGCGTCGTCGCCCCGCCCTCGCGGTAGTGGACGCCGCGCAGCAGGTCGCCGTCGGTGACGCCGGTGGCGCAGAAGAAGACGTTGTCGCCGCGCACCAGGTCGTCGTTCAGCAGGATCCGGTCGAGGTCGTGCCCGGCGGCGATGGCCTTCTCGCGTTCGGCGTCGTCCTTCGGCCACAGCCGGCCCTGCAGCTCGCCGCCGAGGCACTTCATCGCGCAGGCCGCGATGATGCCCTCGGGCGTGCCGCCGATGCCGACCAGCATGTCGACGCCGGTGGTCGGGCGGGCCGCGGCGATCGCGCCCGCGACGTCGCCGTCGGAGATGAACCGGATCCGCGCGCCGGCGTCGCGGATCTCCTTGATGATCTGTTCGTGCCGCGGGCGGTCCAGGACGCACACGGTGACGTCGCTGACGCTGCTGTGCTTGGCCTTGGCGACCCGGCGGATGTTCTCCGCGATCGGCGCGCCGAGCTCCACCCGGCCCGCCGCGTCCGGCCCGACGGCCAGCTTTTCCATGTAGAACACGGCGGACGGGTCGAACATCGCGCCGCGCTCGGCGACCGCGAGCACCGCGAGGGCGTTCGGCATGCCCTTGGCCATCAGCGTGGTGCCGTCGACCGGGTCGACCGCGACGTCGCAGTCCGGCCCGTCGCCGTTGCCGACCTCTTCGCCGTTGAACAGCATCGGGGCTTCGTCCTTCTCGCCCTCGCCGATCACCACGACCCCGCGCATCGACACCGTCGAGACGAGCTGGCGCATCGCGTCGACGGCCGCGCCGTCCCCGCCGATCTTGTCGCCACGCCCGACCCAGCGCCCGGCGGCCATGGCGGCGGCTTCGGTGACCCGGACCAGCTCCATCGCGAGGTTGCGGTCGGGCGCTTCACGACGACTCTCTGCGGTGGACATCATTGCCTCCCGGATCGTGGAACTGGCGGGTCAACAGTCTGTCAGATACCCGCCGTGTTTCCCGATACCGTCGGCATGGCGAACCTCACTGCTCGGAGTCGTCCTCCACGGACGCCAGAGCAGCCTCGATGCGCTCGCGCGCGCCTTCGAGATGGCGCTCACAGACCTTCGCGAGCTTCTCGCCCTTCTCCCACAACGCGAGCGACTGCTCGAGCGACAGCCCGCCCGCTTCGAGCTCGCGGACGACCTCGACGAGCCGGTCGCGAGCCTGCTCGTAGCCGAGCTCCTCGCCGGTTGTTTCACTCACGCTCGGTGTTCTCCGACCTTCCGGGCCTGCACGCTGTTCGCGCACACTACCGCGCTGGCCATGGCGTGGTCGTACCCGACGAAGGCCAGGGCGAACTCCTGCCCGTCACCGTCCGCGATCGCCTCTTCGAGGTTCTCCTGCGCCCCGGCCACCCGCCTGCGGTGCCCGGCGCCCTCGGCGAACCACCAGCGCGAGCCGACCTGCATCGACGTCGCTTCGGACAGCCGCCGCAGCTGTGGGCCCAGGTCGCGGCGGGCGGCGTTGCCGCAGCCGGCGAGCAGGGCCGTCCAGCACTCGGCGGCGGCCCGGTCGGTGCGCACCGCCTGGTCCAGCAGCGGATGCGCGCCCAGCCGGCGGGCGGCGTCCACGGTGAGCGGGAGGAACGTCACTCTCACTCCTGGGCCCCTTCCGCCACCGCCTTGATCGCGCCGTCGCCCACGCGCACGCGCAGCTGGGCACCGGCCTCGACTTCGGAGACGGCGCGGAGTACCTGGAGGTTGCCTTCGGCGTCGACGAACTGCACGACCGCGTACCCGCGCGCCAGCGTCGCCGCCGGGCCGAGCGCGGTCAGCCGGGCCCGCGCGCTCGCGATCTCGGCCTGGTCCTTGGCCAGCAGCGTCAGCATGGCGCGGCGGGCGCGTTCGCGGTGGACGTCGACGTCGTCCTGCCGCCGCTGGACCGGGCCCAGCGGGTCGGCCAGGGACGGGCGGCTGCGGATCTGGTTGAGCAGCCGCGCCTGCGTGTCGACCCAGCCGTGCAGCGCGCGGCGGCCGCGGTCCCGCATCTGGCGGACGCGCTCGGTCTCCTCGCGCAGGTCGGGCACGATCCGCTTGCCGGCGTCGGTCGGCGTCGAACAGCGCAGGTCGGCGACGTAGTCGAGCAGCGGGGTGTCCGGCTCGTGCCCGATGGCGCTGACCACCGGCGTGCCCGCGGCCGACACCGCGCGGCAGAGCGCTTCGTCGGAGAACGGCAGCAGGTCCTCGACGCTGCCGCCGCCGCGGGCGATGACGATGACGTCGACTTCGGGGTCGGCGTCGAAGATCCGCAGCGCGCGCATGACCTGCGGCACCGCCTGCGAGCCCTGCACGGCCGTGTTGAGCACCTTGATCCGCACGTGCGGCCAGCGTCCCTGCGCGTTGGCCAGGACGTCCCGCTCGGCCGCCGACGCGCGGCCGGTGATCAGCCCGACGCCCTTCGGCAGGAACGGGATCGGCCGCTTGCGCTGGGCCGAGAAGAGCCCTTCGGCGGTCAGGAGCTTCTTGAGCCGTTCGATCCGGGCCAGCAGCTCGCCGATGCCGACGGCGCGGATCTGGTCGGCGCGCAGGCTGATCGTGCCGCGGCCGAAGAAGTACGACGGCTTCGCGTGCACGACGACGCTGGCGCCCTCCCGCAGCGGCGGTTCCATCTCGCGGATCAGCCAGTTCGGGCAGGTGACCGACATCGACACGTCGGCCGAAGGGTCACGCAGCGTCAGGAAGGCGGTCTGGGTGTTGGGACGGGAACTGACCTGGGTGACCTGGCCCTCGACCCAGACGGCGCCGAGCCGGTGGATCCAGTCGCCGATCTTGCGCGCGACGGTCCGGACCGGCCACGGCGCTTCCGCGGTGCTCGCGGGCGCTGGTGCGGACTCGGTGCTCACCGGTCTTCCGCGCCGTCTTCCCTGTCCTGTTCCGCCTTGCGGGCGTTGGCGATCCGGCGGGACAGCATGCCGGTGAACGACGAGCGGTCGGCGTGGGCGCGCTCGTACTCGAGGATGGTCTCGAGCTGGTCGATCGAGAGCTGGCGCAGCCGCGCCCGCAGCTGCGGGAGGGTGAGCTGGTCGTAACCGGTCAGCCCGGCCGGCCCCTCGTACCCGGCGGCACTGGTGCGGGGCGTCTCGCTCTTGACCTTCTTGTCGACCTTCGGCGTGCCGGGCTTCGGCGTCTTCGGCGGTTCGGCTTCGCTGTCGTTCTCGCCGTCGGCGTGGTCCTCGGCGAGCGCGCGCTCTTCGTCGGCCCAGGGATCGCCGAGCTCCGCCTCGAGCTCGGCGGCCGACGGCACGCGGCCGTTGATCTCCGAACGCGGTTCGGGCACGTCGGCGACCGGGGCGAGGTTCGGCCGCGCGGGCGGGACGTCGGGCGCGGCGTCCTCGTCGAACGTCGCCCAGCTCGGGGTGTCTTCGACCGGGCGCAGGCTCGACAGCGCGCTGTCGCCCTTGATCGCCAGCTCGGTGACGTGCTGCTGGACGCGCATGGACGCCTGCAGCACCTGGCTGACCACGGTCACCGGGAGCCCGGCGAGCTGCCGGGGAAGCTCACGAACCCGCTCGGCGGTGGAGACGGCGAGGCCCGCGGCGACCCGGAGGGGGAGCGGGAATGGCTTCATGGGTCCAGCGTGCCGTATGACCGCCGCTCCTGCCCAACCGAATGGGTGCAGTGCGTGACCGGCGGCACAGCCCGGGAGAGGGACGAAGCTCACCCGAAAGGGACTTCGAGTTCGTCTCGGGGCTGCCCGTACCCTGGGTGGCATGAGTGCAGCGAGTCCCGGAATCGAGCCCGCGGGTACCCCCACGATCACCGGAACCGCCTCCGGCAAGCGGGTGCTGCTCGCCAAACCCCGTGGTTACTGCGCGGGTGTCGACCGCGCGGTGATCGCCGTCGAGAAGGCCCTGGAGGTCTACGGCGCCCCGGTGTACGTCCGCAAGGAGATCGTCCACAACAAGCACGTGGTCGAGACGCTGCGCGAGCGCGGCGCGATCTTCGTCGACGAGACGTCCGAGGTGCCCGAGGGCGCGCTGGTGGTGTTCTCCGCCCACGGCGTCTCGCCGATGGTGCACGCGGAGGCGGCCGAGCGGAACCTGCGCACGATCGACGCGACCTGCCCCCTGGTGACGAAGGTGCACAAGGAGGTCAACCGGTTCGCGAACGACGACTACGACATCCTGCTGATCGGCCACGAAGGCCACGAAGAGGTCGAGGGCACGGCCGGCGAGGCGCCGGACAAGGTCCAGCTGGTCGACAAGGCCGAGGACGTCGACAAGGTCGAGGTGCGCGACCCGTCGAAGGTGATCTGGCTGTCCCAGACGACGCTGTCGGTCGACGAGACGATGGAGCGCGTCGACCAGCTCCGCGAGCGCTTCCCGGGCTTGGCGGACCCGCCGAGCGACGACATCTGCTACGCGACGACGAACCGCCAGGTCGCGGTCAAGGCGATGGCCGCGGAGTGCGACCTGGTGCTGGTGGTCGGGTCGACGAACTCGTCCAACTCGAAGCGCCTGGTCGAGGTGGCCCTGAAGGCCGGCGCACGCGCGTCGTACCTGGTCGACTTCGCGCACGAGGTCGACGAAGCCTGGCTCGACGGCGTGACGACGGTGGGGGTGACCTCAGGCGCATCGGTGCCGGACGTCCTGGTCATGGAACTGCTGGACTGGCTGGCCGAGCGCGGCTACGCCGACGTCGACGAGGTCACGACGGCCAACGAGAAGATCTCGTTCGCCCCACCCAAGGAACTGCGGAAGGTCTGATGCCCTCCCGATCACGCGTGTGGCCCCGCTGATCACGCGTGATGCCTCTTCGCACACACGGCGGTCACCTCCTCGAGGTGACCGCCGTGTGTCGTTCAGCGTTCTTCGTCGTCCCAGGGACGGTTGCGCCGTGGGGGCGCGGTGCGTCCGCCGGACGGCCGGCGGGGCGGCGGGGTGTCCCGTCCGTCCTCGGCGGGCGGCCGCGGACGCCGCCGCGGAGCGTCGCCGCCGCGTGGCTCGCGACGGCGGGGGTCGCCGTCTTCGGGGCGGGGCGTGCGCCGGGTGGCCGGCGGCGGCTTGCGCGTGCCGCGGTCGGCGGGCGCGCCGGCCCGGGGAGCACGGCGTTCCCCGTCGGCGGGCGGACGCGGGCGTCGCGGCGGTTCGCCGTCCCGGCCCCGCCGCGCACCGGCGGGCAGGGGTGTCTGCCCGGTCCGGTTCGACCCGGCCGGCCGCGGACGTGCGGCCGCGCGCGGCTTCTCGTCGTCCTCGCTGGTCTTCTTGAGCTTCTTCGGGGCGTCCGGATCGCGCTCGCGGACGATGCGGACGATGCCGATCAGCAGCGTGATGCCGGTGGTGATGGCCATCATGGGGAAGCTGTTGATCAGCGGAGTGCCGATGCTGAGCGCCTTCGACAGCATGTCGTCGCCCTGCGACCCCGAGGTCAGCAGGATGACGCCGGGCACGGTGACGGCCAGCACCAGCGGCGGCATCACCATGGGCCCGAACAGCCCCCGGCGCTTCACCACGCAGACCGCGATCACGGCCCCGGCGATGAAGCAGACGATGAAGACCACCGGGATGGTCGTCTGGCTCGGCTTGCCGAGCAGGGCGCCGACAACCGCCAGGCCGAGCCCGACCAGGACGGCGGCCCACCAGGGCAGTCCCCGCCTCGAACCGACGACAGGACGCTCATCCCACGGCACGGGGACGTCGTCGGCATCTGGATCGCTCTGGCGATCGCGAATCGCGGTCACAAGCGAACACCGTATCTCGTGGTTGTGAAGATCTTGCCAGCACCGCCGCCGACATGGGCCGACAGCCACCTGCCGGGCCCCTTCGGCGGCCCGTGGCGGAGGCTGGTGAACGTGCTCGCGGTTGGCGTGCCGGGCCCGCTCGGCGGGCGCCCCTCGCGGTCGGCAAGCCATCCGACGGCAGGACGAAACCGCTGGTCACGCCGCTCGCGGCGCGGTTGGCGGGGTCAGCCGACCGGGTTGCAATCGCGTACTTGCGCCGTCGATGCGCGGACGGTGGGCGACCGCGACCACGACCACCGCGACCGCGACCACCGCGACCGCGACCGCGACCGCCGCGACCGGCGACTGCGACCGCGACCGCCGCGGCCGTCCTGCGGCTGTCTGGCCTTCGCCTACCCCTCAGCTCGCCGCCAGCTCGTCCCCCTTCCGCACCGCCGGCAAAGCCGCCGGGCTCCCCGACGCCTCCGACAGCGGCGCCACCGTCGCCCGGAACGTCTCCAGCGCCTCCAGCTCCCGCCGTCGCGCCGACAGGAACCGCTGCAGGTGCGTGCTCGACAGGTTCAACGCCTCCACCGCACCCCCCGCCGCCCGGTGGGCCGCCGCTGCTCCGGTCCGGACCCGCTCCACGTCCGCCTCCAGCGTGCGGTCGCTCGCCGCGAACAACGCCGCCGAAGCCAGCACGCCGAAACCCGTCGGGCCGCACAGGAACACCCGGCGGTCGATCAGCCAGCGCAGCAGCTCCGGGTCCGTGTCCAGGGCCGCGACCACCGCCGCGTCGGAGGGGACGAACATGATCGTCCCGTAGATCGCGTCCGCCCAGCGCTGGTAGCCCTTGCCCGCCAGCTCCGCCGCCCGCGACCGGATCTGGCGGACGTGCGCGCGCAGGGCGTCCAGGCGCTCGTCCGGGTCGTCGGTCTCCACCGCCTCGGACCACGTCGCCATGCTCGCCTTCGCGTCCACCGGGACCGTGCGGTCGCCGCCCACCCGCAGCACCATGTCCGGTTTCGCCGAGCCGCCGCCGCCCAGGTCCGTCTGCAGCGTGAAGTGCAGGTCCTCGCGCAGCCCGAGGGCGCGCGCCGTCTCCACCAGCACCTGCTCGCCCAGCTCGCCGCGGCCGCTGATCGAGGCGAACGCGACCTCGTAGCGCCGCAGCGCCAGCTGCTGCTGGTCCGCCTTGGCCCGCTCGGCCGCCACCAGCCGGGCCGCCGCGTCCGCCCGGCGCATCCCGTCCTGATATAGCCGCCACAGCAGGGCGACGGCGAACAGCAGCAGGACCGCCAGCACGATCGCCGCCGTGGTCAGCACGGTCGCCACTTCGCCTCCTCCGTCCGGATCCCGAGCCCCGGAATCGAGCTCGCAGACATCATGGCGGACAGCACCGACAAAAACCGCACCCGAACCGTCGCTCTGGGTAGCTGACCTGCGAACACATCGATTCCCCGCAGGGCGTGTCCGATCCGGCACGCTCGTGTTAGTACACACGTTCGAGTGAGACGGCGGCGTGCCTGCGGGATTTCGTCGGAGCCGGGTCGTACCTTGGCCCCCGTGAGATTCCTGCACACCTCCGACTGGCACGTCGGCCGCACGTTCCACGGCGCCGACCTGCTCGCGGAACAGGAAGCGGTGCTCGGGCACCTCGCCGACCTCGTGGCCGGCGAGGCGATCGACGCCGTCCTGGTGGCGGGCGACATCTACGACCGCGCGGTGCCCTCCGCCGAAGCCGTGCGGGTGGCCACGAAAGCCGTCGCCCGGATCCGCGCCGCCGGCGCGCACCTGGTCGTCACGCCGGGGAACCACGACTCGGCGCCCCGCCTCGGCGCCTTCGCGGAGTTCGCCGCGGCGGGCGGCCTGCACCTGCGCACCACCGTCGCCGGGCTGGCCGAACCGGTGCTGTTCGAAGACACCCACGGCCCGGTCGCCGTCTACGGAATCCCTTACCTGGAGCCGGAACCGGCGCGCCACGCCCTCGGCGTGCCCGAAGCGCGCGGCCACACCGGCGTGCTCACCGAGGCCATGCGCCGGATCCGCGCGGACCTCGAAACCCGGCCGGGCGCGCGGTCGGTCGTGCTCGCGCACGCGTTCGTCACCGGCGGCGAGCCGACCGACAGCGAGCGGACCATCGCGGTCGGCGGGGTCGAGCAGGTGCCCGGCTCGGTCTTCGACGGCGTCGGTTACGTCGCCCTCGGCCACCTCCACGGCCCGCAGACGCTCGCCGAGCACCTGCGCTACTCCGGCAGCCCGCTGGCGTACTCGTTTTCCGAGGCGCGCCAACGCAAATCCGTCTGGCTGGTCGACTTCGACGAGCACGGCCTGCACGAGGTCCGGCGGCACGAACTGCCCGTGCCGAGAGCCCTCGCCACCCTCGAAGGCGCCATCGAAGACCTCCTCGCGGACCCGGAACACGACCGCTACCTCGGCCACTTCCTGTCGGTCACGGTCACCGACCGGGTGCGCCCGGTCGACGCGATGCGGCGGTTGCGCGAGCGGTTCCCGTACGCGGTGCACCTGGAGTGGGAGCCCGCGGGCGGACACGCCGGCGCCCCGCTGCGCTACGCCGACGCCGTCCGCGGCCGGTCCGACATCGAGGTCTCGCGCGGCTTCCTCGACGACTGCCGCGGTGCCCCGCCGACCGCGCGCGAAGAGCGGCTCCTGTTCCAGGCCCTGGAAGCGGCCGACCGGGAGGCCCTCGCGAAATGAGGCTGCACAGGCTGGAGGTCGAAGCCTTCGGGCCCTACTGCGCACGCGAGGTGGTCGACTTCGACGTGCTCGGCGCCGACGGCCTCTTCCTCCTGCACGGCGAAACCGGCGCGGGCAAGACGACGCTGCTCGACGCGATCGCGTTCGCGTTGTTCGGCGTGGTCCCGGGCGCCCGCAACGAAGCCAAGCGGCTGCGCTGCGACCTCGCCGAGCCCGACCAGATCACCGAGGTCGCCCTCGAACTCACCGTGCAGGGCCACCGGCTGAAGATCGTCCGCAACCCGGAGTACCAGCGGCCGAAGCGCCGCGGCGAAGGTACGACCACCCAGCAGGCGCGGGTGTCGCTGAGCTGGATCGGCACCGCGCCCGCCGGGCTCGCGCCGGACGGGCTGATCCGGATCGAGGAGGTCGCCCGCACGGTCGAGCGGCTGCTCGGGATGACCGCGGCCCAGTTCTTCCAGGTGGTCCTGCTGCCGCAGGGCGAGTTCGCCCGCTTCCTGCGGTCGGACACCGCCGAGCGCGAGAAGCTCCTGGAGCGGCTGTTCGGCACCGAGCGCTTCGCCGACGTCGAACGCTGGTTCGCCGACCTGCGCGCCGAGCGCGGCCGTCAGCTGGAAACCCGGCAGCGGGACGTGCGCGAGCTGCTGGCCCGGTACGCGCAGGAGGCGCAGCAGGAGGTGCCCGAGCAGGGCGTGGCCGAGTGGGTCGACGCCGTGCTCACCGAAGCACACGAGCGAGTCGCACAGGTGACGGCGGAGGAGGACCGAGCTCGGTCGGCTGCGCAGCGGGCGGACGCGTACCTGCAGGAGGAACGCGCGGGCGCGGAGAAGATCCGCCGCGTCCGCACCGCCCACCTGCGTCTGCTCGAGATCACCGAACAGGCCCCGCAGCGCGCCGAGTGGGCGCAGGAGGTCGCGGCGGCGCGCCGGGCGGCCGGGGTCGCCGTCGAAGCGGACCTGCTGGACCGGCGGGCCGCGGAGCTGACCGAAGCCGAGCAGGCGGAGAAGGCCCGTGGCGCCCGGCTGCGGGAGTCGGGCACGCGGGCGACCGGCGACCTCAAGGCGCGGGCGGCCACCGCGCGCGAGGAGGCGGGCGCGGTCGCGGAACTGGTCGCCGAGGCCGAGCAGCAGGAGCTCGACGTCATGCGACGTGACGACCGCAAGCTCGCCGCCGTCACGGCGCAGCAGCAGGCCGAGGAACTGACGGCCGAGCTGGCCGCGCTCCCCGGCCAGCTGGCGAAACTGCGCGCGGACGCGCTGAGCGCGGCCGAAGCCGAAGCGAAGCTCGACGGCGCCAAGGCGAAGGTCGACGAGCTGCGGGCCTTCGCCAAGGACGCGGCCGAGCTGCCCGAGGCCCAGGCGAAGGTCCAGCGGGGCGAGGCGAAGCTGCGCGAGGTCGTCGACACCCACCAGGCGGCCCGCCAGCGCCGGCTGGACCTGCGGGAGCGGCGGCTCGACGGGATGGCGGCCGAGCTGGCCGCCGCGTTGCCCGACGGCGCGCCGTGCCCGGTGTGCGGGTCGGCCGACCACCCGGCCAAGGCGAACCGGGACGTCGAGCTGGTCGATCCGGCCGAGGAGCGCGCCGCCGAGGAAGCCGAGCAGGCGGCGGACGCGATGCGGCAGCGGGTCGTCGTCGCGCTGGAAGAGGCGAAGGCCCGGCTGGCCGGGCTGATCGAGCGGCTTGCCGGGCGCACGGCCGAGTCGACCACCGCGGAACTGGCCGAAGCACGCGCAACGGTCGCCGTGCTGACCGAGAAAGCGGCTCTGAAGACGAAGCTGGGCCGGCAGGTCGTCCTGCTGGAGCGCGACCTGGAAGCGCGGGCAGAGCGCCTCCGCCGGGCCGAACAGGCGGCGACCGAAGCCACGACCGACGTCCGGGCCCTGGAGGAACGGCTGGCCGAGCGCGAGCGCCGCCTGGTCGCCGGCCGGGGCGAGTTCGCGGACGTCGGCGCCCGGCGCCGGCACCTCCTCGGCCTGGCCGAGGCCCTCGAAGCCGTCGCGGAGGCGCGGACGGCGGTCGTGGGCGCCCGGGAACGGGTCACCCAGCAGAAAACGCTGGTCGAGGCGGCCGTGCAGGCGAAGGGGTTCGCGTCCCTGAAGAAGGCCAGGGCCGCGATGCTGCCGGACGAGCAGATCGAGAAGCTCGAACAGGGCATCGCCGAGGCCGAGGCGGCCGCCGCGGGCGCGCGGGCGCTGCTGGCCGAACCGGACCTGTTCGGGATCTCGCCGGACGACGTCGCGGACGTCGGCCGCGCGGCCGACGCGGCGCAGCTGGCCCGGGCGCGCGCCGACTCCGCGTACGCGGCGCTGCGGGTCGCCACCGCCCAGCACGAGGAGCTGACCCGGCTCGCCGCCCGGCTGCGCGAGACGCTCGCCGGGCTCGCCCCGGCCGAAGCGGAGTACGCCGAGCTGCGGGCGCTCGCCGACGTCGTCAACGGGCGCGGGCAGAACAGCCGCAAGATGTCACTGCGTTCGTACGTGCTGGCGGCGCGGCTCGAAGAAGTCGCCGTCGCGGCCACGCACCGGCTGCGCACGATGAGCCAGGGCCGCTACTCCTTCGTGCACTCGGACGCGGCCGGCGCGCGCGGCACCCGGGGCGGCCTCGGCATCGACGTCCTGGACGACTACTCGGGCACCATCCGCCCGGCGAAGACGCTGTCCGGCGGCGAGTCGTTCCTCGCGTCGCTGGCCCTCGCGCTCGGGCTGGCCGACGTCGTCGCGGGGGAGACCGGCGGCGCGCTCCTGGACACCCTGTTCGTCGACGAGGGCTTCGGCACGCTGGACGCCGAAACCCTCGACGTCGTGATGAACATCCTCGACGAGCTGCGCGCCGGCGGCCGGGTGGTCGGGCTGGTGTCGCACGTCGAGGAGCTGCGGCAGCGGATCCCGACCCGGCTGCGCGTCCGCAAGTCCCGCACCGGCTCGACGCTGGAGGTGCGCGCCGGCTGATCGCCCGGCCAAGATGGAGCCATGACCGACCAGCCGCCGAACGGCCTGCCCCGCTACCGCGTGCTCACCGGCCCGGACGACGCGAAGTTCTGCCACCGGGTCAGCGAAGCCCTGGACCTCGGCTACCGCCTGTACGGCTCACCGGCGGCGACCTTCGACGGCGACCAGGTCATCGTCGCCCAGGCCGTCCTCTGGCCGGGCGGACAGGGCTAGCCGGAGGTACCTCCCGGCGTAGGAACACCACGGCGTCCACGCGCGCGCCCGCTCGCCCAGCGACTCCGGCGGGATCTCCAGCGCCTCGGCGCCGCGGCGGACCTCGGGATCGCCGCAGAGCAGGACGTCCGGCGCGCCGAGGACACGCATCACGACGTAGTCCGCCGTCGACGGGTCGACGTAGTCCAGCAGCTCCGCGCGCAGTTCGGCCGCCTCCCGGCCGACGTGGACGTCCAGCCGCCCTTCGGCCAGGGCGGCGGCCACGCCGGTGACGGTTTCGCCGAGCCCGGCCGTTGCGACCTGGGCCGCGGTCGGGAACAGCCGCGTCACGCCCCACTCGCCCGGCACCTCCTCGCCCGGCGGCACCTCGTCGAGCAGGGCGCGAAGCAGCAGCTCCTCGCCGTCGACGGCGCCGGGCACCCGCATCCCCGGCGCGGCCGCGACGAGCGGCGCCAGCGCCGGGTCGGCACCGAGGACGCGGGTGACCGCCGCGGGGTCGGCGTCGAGGTCGAGCAGCCGGCGCACGCGGCTGACCGCGCTGCCGAGGTCACGCAGGTCGGTGAGCATCAGCTCGCAGCGCACGTGGTCCGGCGACGGCGTCAGCCGCACGACGCCGGTGCCGTGGGCGAGCCGCAGCGTGCGCGCGTAGGACTCCGAGGTGACTTCCTCGACGCCTGGGATCGCGTTGTCGGCGAAGAAGCGAAGCAGCCCCGGAGCGTCGAAGGGCGGCCGGAACGGCAACCGCAGGCTGAGCCGGGTCCCGGTCACGTCGCTCTGCCGCCCTCGTCGTGAAGCAGCGAAGGCGCGAAGCTGCGAAGGCGTCGTCGCGAACACCTCGCGGATCGTTTCGTTGAACTGCCGCACACTGGAGAAGCCCGCCGCGAAGGCCACGTCCGTCAGGGGCAGCTCGGACAGTTCGATGAGCAGCCGCGCCGAGTGCGCGCGGTGCGCCCGGGCCAGCGCGAGCGGGCCGGCACCCAGCTCGGCGGTGAGGACCCGGCCGAGCTGGCGTTCCGAGTACCCGAGCCGGCGGGCCAGGCCGGGGACGCCTTCGCGCTCCACGGTCCCGTCCGAGATCAGGCGCATCGCCCGCGCGGCCAGGTCGGCGCGCACGTTCCAGTCCGGCGAGCCGGGCACGGCGTCCGGCAGGCAGCGGCGGCAGGCGCGGAAGCCGTTGGCCTGCGCGGCGGCCGACGTCGGGAAGAAGCGGACGTTCTGCGCCTTGGGCGTCGACGCCGGGCAGGACGGGCGGCAGTAGATCCCGGTGGTGCGGACGGCCATGATGAACTGGCCGTCGAAGCGCGAGTCGCGGGCGGTGACCACGCGGTAGCAGCGTTCGGCGTCGCGCCAGAGTGTTTCGGTGACCATGCCTCCGAGCATGTCAGCAGGTCAGCGCCATCGCTGGCGGAAATCCGCCACGGCGTTGGGTGCGTGGGTCCCGACCGGGGCGGGCACGTAGACTGCGGGGTCGTGAGCCTCACCCTCGGTATCGTCGGCCTGCCCAACGTCGGCAAGTCCACCCTGTTCAACGCGCTGACCCGCAACGACGTGCTCGCCGCGAACTACCCGTTCGCGACGATCGAGCCGAACGTCGGTGTCGTGCCGCTGCCGGACCCCCGGCTGGACAAGCTGGCCGAGCTGTACAAGTCGGAGAAGACGGTCCCCGCCGTGGTGTCCTTTGTGGACATCGCGGGCATCGTGAAGGGCGCGTCCGAGGGCGCCGGGCTGGGCAACAAGTTCCTGGCGAACATCCGCGAGGCCAACGCGATCTGCCAGGTCATCCGCGTGTTCGACGACCCGGATGTGATCCACGTCGACGGCCGGATCGACCCGTCGAGCGACATCGAGACGATCAACACCGAGCTGATCCTCGCCGACCTGCAGACCCTGGACAAGGCGCTGCCGCGGCTGGAGAAGGAAGCGCGGACGAAGAAGGAGAACAAGCCCGCGCTGGACAACGCCCAGAAGGCGAAGGAGATCCTCGACGCCGGGCGCACGCTGTTCCAGGCGCAGAAGGAAGTCGACTTCGACGCCCTGCGCGAGCTGAGCCTGCTCACGACGAAGCCGTTCCTGTACGTCTTCAACGCGGACGAGTCCGTGCTGACCGACGAGTCCCGCCGCGAGGAGCTGACCAAGCTGGTCGCCCCGGCGGACGCGGTGTTCCTCGACGCAAAGGTCGAGGCGGAGCTGCTGGAGCTGGACGACGAGGAATCGGTACGCGAGCTGCTCGAGTCGGTCGGCCAGCCGGAGCCGGGCCTGTATTCGCTGGCCCGCGCGGGCTTCCACACACTCGGCCTGCAGACGTACCTGACGGCGGGCCCCAAGGAATCCCGCGCCTGGACAATCCCCCAGGGAGCAACGGCCCCCCAGGCGGCGGGCGTGATCCACACGGACTTCGAGCGCGGCTTCATCAAGGCGGAAATCGTCTCGTACAACGACCTGATGGAGGCGGGCACAATGGCAGCAGCCCGCGCGGCAGGCAAGGTCCGCATGGAGGGCAAGGACTACGTAATGGCCGACGGCGACGTAGTCGAGTTCCGCTTCAACGTGTGAGCCGCCCGGGCAGCGGTCCCGCCGCGCAGCAGGCTTGTCCCAGCAAAGGAGCTGGGTGGTCATCCCGTCGCCTGAGGCCGTGAAATCACTTTGAGCCGGGCCCGCAACATGCAGACCAGGTCAGGGGTGGCAGCGTGAGGTTGCGGGCCCGGCTCAAAGTGATAGGCCTCGTTCAGGCGACGGGATGACCACCCAGCGGCCCACCTCTCCAAGGCGGGGGGACAGCGGGTCCCAGGGTCATCCCGGAGCCTGCCTGTCCGGCGAGGACATTCTTTTGTCTTTTGCCCGTGGCTCAGCTTTGCGGTGGGTCTGCTCTGCCGTGGCTATGTGGCGGGTCCGACCTCCCCCGCCCCTCCGGTGGGATTTTCAGGCGGCGGTCGGGTTTGTCAAGGCGGGAAAGTGCTGCGGACCGGGGTGGGGGTGCACAACTGGAAGCCGGGC
>NZ_JBEXKX010000064.1:0-42676 GCF_040609695.1 Amycolatopsis sp. NPDC004625 | reverse complement strand
GTTGCCCCCCTGGCCTTCTTCTTCGTCTCTTATCTCCGCGGGGTGTTTTTGTTTGTTGTTTTTTTTCCCGCCCTCAACCCCCCACAAAAAAACCCCCCCCCCGGCCGGAGCTTGCGGAGGCCGTCAGCCCTTGATCTCGGTCCAGGCCTTCGTCCACTCGCCGTAGTCCTTGCACTTGACGTCCGTGCGGCCGTCGAGGCACTGCGGGATCGGCGTGGTCCAGTAGGCGATCTTCGAGGCGTACCCGGCGTCATCGGCGTGGTAGGTGCCGCAGAGCGTCTTGTCCGTCATCTCCGCGCACGCCTTCGTGTTCGCCGGCGCTTCGCCGAAGTACTCGGCGATCTGGGCGTTGACCTTCGGGCTGATGATGTAGTCGAGCCACTTGTACGCGCAGGTCTTGTGCGCCGACTTCGCCGCGACCATCCAGGTGTCCGACCAGCCGGTCGCCCCTTCGCTCGGCACGGCGGCCTCCAGCGGCGCGCCTTCGCCCTTGGTCAGGTTGACCGTGACCTGCCAGGCGGTGCCGACGACGGCGTCGCCGTTCTTCAGCGCTTGGGACTCCTTGAGGTAGTCCGACCAGTACTCGGACACCAGCGGCCGCTGCTGCTTGAGCAGGTTCACCGCGGCGGTGAACTGCTTGTCGTCGAGGGCGTACGGGTTCTTGATGCCGAGGTCCGGCTGGTGCGCCATCAGGTACAGGGCGGCGTCGGCGATGTAGATCGGCGAGTCGTACGCGATCACCTTGCCCTTGTAGGGCGAGTTCGCGTCGAACATGACCGACCACGACGCCGGCGCGGGTGTCACCTTGTCGGTGCGCCAGGTCAGCAGGTTCGCGCCCCAGCCGTGCGGGATGCCGTACGCCGTGCCGTTCACGCTGTTCCAGGACTTGCCCTTGAGGAACGGCTGGACGTCGTTGTAGTTCGGCACGAGGTCGGTGTTCACCGGCTCGGCGTCCCCGGAGGCGACCAGCCGCAGCGACGCGTCACCGGAGGCGGACACGACGTCGTACTGCCCGGTCTTCATCAGCGTGACGGCCTCGTCGGAGGTCCCGAACGGCTTGACGTTGACCTTGCAGCCGGTCTGCTGCTCGAACGGCGTCACCCAGTTGACCTTCGGGTCGTTCGAGCCGTTCTCCGCGTACCCCGGCCAGGCGAGGACGTTCAGCTGCCCCTCCGGCTGCCCGAGCGCCTTCAGCGCTTCGAGCTTCGGCGGCGTGAAGCCCTGCGCGCCCGGCGGCGCGGCGGAGTTCGAGCCGGACGTGCCACATGCAGCCAACAGCAGGCTGGCGCCGAGCACCCCGGCGAGCCGCGTCTTCCTGTTCTTCATGGCAACCCTTCTGGGAACTACTGGACCTGGAAGCTGTGTTCGTCGCGCCAGCTCAGCCGGACTCGCCCGTCGGCGAAGGTCGCGTTGTCGCTGTTCTGCCGGACGACCGAAAGCTGTCCCCCGGCGTCGAGCGCGACGGCGTACCGCACGGTGGCGCCGGCGTAGACCACGTCGGTGACCGTGCCGGTCGCGCTGGTGTCCCCCGCGGCGGCGGGCTCGGACAGCTCGCCGTCGATGCGGATCTTCTCCGGCCGGATGCTGAACAGCCCGGGCCGGCCGATGACGGTCTCCGCGCCGCGGCCGCCCAGCAGGTTCGACGTGCCGACGAACCCGGCGACGAACGCGCTGGCAGGCCGTTCGTAGACCTCCTCGGGCGGCCCGACCTGCTCGATCTTCCCGTCGTTGAACACCGCGATCCGGTCGCTCATGGTGAGCGCTTCGTCCTGGTCGTGGGTGACGAAGACGAACGTGATGCCGACGTCCCGCTGGATCTGCTTGAGCTCCAGCTGCATCGCCTGCCGCAGCTTGAGGTCGAGCGCGCCGAGCGGCTCGTCGAGCAGCAGCACCTTGGGCCGGTTGACCAGCGCCCGGGCCAGGGCGACGCGCTGGCGCTGGCCGCCGGACAGCTGCGTGGGCTTGCGCGGGCCGTAGTCCTCCAGCCGCACGGTCTTCAACGCCTCCAGCGCGCGCTCCCGGCGTTCCTGCTTCGGGACGCGCTTGACGCGCAGGCCGTACTCGACGTTCTGCTGCACCGTCATGTGCGGGAACAGCGCGTAGTCCTGGAACACCGTGTTGACATCGCGCTCGAACGGCGCCAGCCGGCTGACGTCGTGGCCGTCGAGCTCGATCGTGCCCTCGGTGGGCAGCTCGAACCCGGCGATCATGCGCAGCACCGTCGTCTTGCCGGAGCCGGACGGGCCGAGCATCGAGAAGAACTCGCCGGGCGGGATGTCGAGGTCGACGCCGTCGACCGCGTGGACGTCGCCGAAGTGCTTGCGCAGCCCGGAAAGCCGGATGGCCGGACGCGTGCTTTCCGGCGCCGCGGGCACTTCCCGCGTCTCGGACGGTGCTTGGTTGGGCATCGCCAGCCTCACAGTGCGCTCATCACGTGCTTGACGCGCGTGTAGTCCTCGAGGCCGTAGAGGGAGAGGTCCTTGCCGTAGCCGGACTTCTTGAACCCGCCGTGCGGCATCTCGGCGACCAGGGGGATGTGCGTGTTGATCCAGACGCAGCCGAAGTCGAGCTTCGCGGCGGCGCGCATCGCGCGCTGGTGGTCGCGGGTCCAGACCGAGGACGCGAGGGCGTACTGGACGCCGTTCGCGAGCTTCAGGGCTTCGGCTTCGCCGGAGAACCGCTGGACGGTGATGACCGGGCCGAAGATCTCGTCCTGGATGGCCTCGTCGTCCTGCCGGAGCCCGGAGACGACGGTCGCCTCGTAGAAGTAGCCCTCCTCGCCGACCCGGTGTCCTCCACAGTGGACGGTCGCGTGCGCGGGCAGCCGGTCGATGAACCCGGCCACCTTTTCGAGCTGGGCCGCGTTGTTGAGCGGGCCGTAGGCGACGTCTTCGTCGTCCGGCCGGCCGGTCTTCGTGTTCTCGGCCTGCCGGGCCAGTGCGGCGACGAAGGTGTCGTGCACGTCGTCGGCGACCAGCACGCGCGTGGCGGCGGTGCAGTCCTGGCCCGCGTTGAAGTACCCGGCGACGGCGATGGCCTCGGCGGCGGCTTCGAGGTCGGCGTCGGCGAAGACGATGACCGGCGCCTTGCCGCCGAGTTCGAGGTGCACGCGCTTGACGTCGGTGGCGGCACTGCGCGCGACTTCGATGCCGGCCCGGACCGAGCCGGTGATCGACACCATCGCCGGGATCTCGTGCTCGACCAGCGCGCGGCCGGTGTCGCGGTCGCCGCAGACCACGTTGAACACGCCGGGCGGGAGGAACTCGCCGGCGATCTCGGCCAGCAGCAGTGTCGACGCCGGGGTCGTGTCGGACGGCTTGAGCACGATCGTGTTGCCGGCCGCGAGGGCGGGCGCGATCTTCCAGATGGCCATCAGCAGCGGGTAGTTCCACGGCGTGACCTGCGCGCAGACGCCGACGGGCTCGCGGCGCACGAACGACGTGTGGCCTTCCAGGTACTCGCCCGCCGCGCGGCCTTCGAGCACGCGCGCGGCCCCGGCGAAGAAGCGGACCTGGTCCAGGACCATCGGGATCTCTTCGGCCGTGGTCAGCGCGATCGGCTTGCCGGTGTTCGCGGACTCGACGGCCACGATCTCCTCGGCCCGGGCTTCGAGCGCGTCGGCGAGCTTGAGCAGCGCGAGCTGGCGCTGGGCGGGCGTGGTCGTCCGCCAGGTCTCGAACGCGGTCGCGGCGACCTGCAGCGCGTTGTCGACGTCCTCGGGTCCGGCGATCGGCGCGGTGCAGTAGGGGCGCCCGGTGACCGGGTCGACGAGCTCCGCGGTCCGGCCCGACTTGGACTCGACGTACGCGCCGCCGACGTAGTGCTTCAGCTCCTGCACGATCACTCCTCGGTGCTGGCGGGGGCTAAAACATATAAGTCCATATGTAATAGGACAAGAGGATCAGGCAAGATTGGTGCGAACGGGTAGTCCGGCGAAGGGGCACGATGCGCAAGGGCATGTCGCACAGCGCGCGATCCGCCATGTTCGCGCCGCTCGGCCAGGTCGGCCGGGCGGAGGCGGTGGCGGCACGGCTGGTCGACGCCATCACGCTCGGCCTGCTGGCCGACGAAGAGCAGCTGCCCAGCGAGGCCGACCTGGCCGCGCAGTTCGGCGTCTCGACCGTGACGGTCCGGGAGGCGCTGGTGGCGCTGCGGCAGCAGGGCCTGGTCGAGACGCGCCGAGGGCGCAGCGGCGGCAGCTTCGTCCGCGCGCCGGCCAACCCACCGCCGGACGCGTGGCGCGCGCGGCTGGCCGAGGTGTCGCTGTCGGACCTGCGGGACGTCGGCGACCACTACCTGGCGATCGCCGGGGCCGCCGCGAAGCTCGCCGCCGAGCGCAGCTCCCCCGAGGACGTCGCCCGGCTGCGCTTGGCGGCCGAAGACCTCCGCACGGCGCACGGCATCGACTTCACCCGGGCCGAGCGGCAGTTCCACCTGGAGGTCGCGGCGGCCGCGCAGTCACCGCGGCTCACGCACGAAGAGGTCCACCTGCAGAGCGAGCTGGGCGGGCTGCTGTGGCTGCCGCTGGGGTCGACGGCTCCCTCCTGCGAAGAACACACGGCGATCACCGCGGCGATTTCCGCCGCGGACGGCGAACTGGCCCGCAAACTGACGGAAGAGCACCTGCTGGCCGCACTGGACCGGCTCGCGGACGTTCACCTCGACTTGCTCGCCCCGTAAAATCCGGCACAATCCGCGCATCGAGGTGAGCACCGTGAACGACACCCGCACGCTGGCCGGCGACGAGGTCGTCGAGCAGGTCTCGGCGTTGGTGGAAGAGGTCTTCGAACGCCTGAAGCCGCTGCTGGCGGCGGCCGAGTCGGTGCTGGCGGACGCCCCGGCCGCGGCGGCCCTGCACCGGATCCGGCCGCAGGTCACCGAGGCGCTCGGCGGGCTGATCATCGGCGCCGGTTTCGTCAGCGCCCCGCACGTGCTGACCGATTCGGAGTTCGGCTTCGAATGGTGGACGGCCGGGTCTCCCCCGGCGCAGCTGTTCATCAGCCTCGACCCGGCCAGCGAGAACTTCCTCGACTACACCCGCCAGTCGTGGTTCACGGTCCCGCGAGACACCGGACGGCGGCACATCAACGGCCCGTACGTCGACTACCTGTGCACCGACGAGTACACGCTGACGTTCACCATCCCGGTGTGCCGGGCCGGCGCCTTCGCGGGCGTCGTGGGCGCGGACGTGTACGTGCGCGAGTTCGAGCGGGCGGTCCGGCCGCGGTTGCGTGCGCTGGGGCGCGGGGCGGCGCTGCTGAACGCGCAGGGGCGGGTGATCGTGTCCAACAGCGTCCGGCAGCCGACGGGCTCACTGGTGCGCGAGGCCGCCGTCCCGGCGTGGTGGTCGGCGGGCGCGGAGCCCGGGCCACGGCTCCGGCGCTGCGGGGACTCGCCGATCGTGCTGGTGACCGGAGCCTGAGAAAGTACGTGGACCAGTGCGGCCGGGACGTCCGGCAGGCGCCGGCTAGGTCTGCAGCGCGACCCAGAGTTCCGCGCGGACGCCCGGTGAGTCCAGGTCGCGGCCCAGCAGGTCCTGCACCTTGGTGATCCGGTTCCGCAGGGTGTGCCGGTGGACGCCGAGGCGTGCCGCGGCGATGTCCCAGTGGCCGTGGTGCTCCAGCCAGCAGCGCAGGGACGTCTCCAGGTCGCCGCGGCCCGTCTCGTCGTGGCGGCGCAGCGGGGCCAGCAGGTTCTCGCCGTAGACGCGGGCCACCACCGGGTCGATCAGGGACAGCAGGCCGCGGGCCGAGTGCTCGGCCGCCGACACCAGGAGCTTGCCCTCCGCCTCCGCGACCCGGCACGCCAGTTCCGCCTGCTCCAGCCCGGCCGCGAAGTCCGCCGCGGTCACCGGGCCGGCCAGGCCCCCGTGCAGGCCGCCGGCCCGCAGCGCCGCGTCCGTCACCGCGTCGGCGGCGCCGAGCACGACCACCGTCGAGCCGTGCCGCGCGGCGAACACCGGCTCGTTCTCCAGCGCGTCGAGCAGCTTGCGCCGCGCGGCGGGCGGGCCGGCGAACACCAGCACCGACCACGGTGCGGCCGGCGCCTCGGCCCCGGAAGCGGCGAGCACCCGCAACGCCAGCTCGGCCTGGCCACCCACCAGCAACTCCAGCAGCCCGGTCCGCAACGCCTCCCTCGCCGCCGCCTGCGCGCGGTCCTGTTCCAGCGCCAGGGACAGCACCGAAACCGCCGTGTTGACGATGTGCCGTCCCGCCGTGTCAAGCGACGCGCCGACGGCGAGCACCCGGCGCGCGCCGGTGTCAAGGGTCTGCAGCACGACTTCCTGGCCATCGAGCACGACGACTCGCGTACCGGTGCGAAGGCGCTCCAGCTCTTCGCGCAGCGAAGGGCCGTACGCCCGCGCGCTCGCCGGAGTTGCTTCGCTGACTGTCGTGCGGTCGAAGAGCAGCACCCAGCCGTCGACCAGCTTCGCCAGCTTGCGCAGCACCCCCGCCGGGCCGCCCTTGCCGACCGCCGTGCGGGTCAGCTCCTGCTGCGCGCGGCCGATCCGGACCGTCGTCGCGTACTCGTCGGCCGCCACCGCCCGCGAGACCGCGCGGGTGATCGCGATGAACGGCGTCTCGCGCGGCACCTCCAGCACCGGGAGGCCCACCTCCGCGGCCGTCGCCACGAGGGCGCGGGGCACGGTCTCGTGGCTCAGCCCGACGCCGAAGCCGAGGCCCGCCACGCCGGCGTCGACCAGGCGGCGCACGTAGGCCGGCGACGTCTCCTCGTCCAGGGCCAGGCCGGTGGTGAGCAGCAGCTCGCCGCCTTCGAGGAACGCCTGCGGGTCGGTGAGCTCGGTCGGGTGCACCCAGCCGATCGGGCGGTCGAGGAGGGTGCCGCCGGTCAGCACCCGCAGCCCGAGCGGGCGCTCGGCGGCCAGGCCGGCCATCGTGAGTGCCATAACGGCCAATCCTACGCGCGTTCCTGTACAGAACGGCCAGCTGACGGCGGCCGCCGCGGGACTCATCCTGAGGACGTCCACCGACATCCCAGGGAGACGCCGTGACCGCAAGCACCACCGCCGGGCCGCAGGCCCCAGCCCCCCGGCAGCGCAGGCTGCGCACCGAAATCCCCGGCCCGCTCTCGCGCGAGCTGCAGGAGCGGCGCACGGCCGCCGTCGCCGCCGGGGTCAGTTCGGTGCTGCCCGTCTACGTTACCTCCGCCAGCGGCGGCCTGCTGACCGACGCCGACGGCAACGTCCTGATCGACTTCGGCTCGGGCATCGCGGTGACCAACGTCGGGCACTCCGCGCCGGCCGTCGTCGACCGTGTCCGCAAGCAGGCGTGCTGGTTCACCCACACGTGTTTCATGGTCACGCCGTACGAGGGGTACGTCGAGGTCTGCGAGGCGCTGGCCGAGCTGACGCCGGGCGACCACGCGAAGAAGTCGGTGCTGTTCAACTCCGGCGCCGAAGCCGTCGAGAACGCCGTGAAGATCGCCCGGGTGGCGACCGGGCGCCAGGCCGTCGTCGTGTTCGACCACGCCTACCACGGCCGCACCAACCTGACCATGGGCATGACCGCGAAGTCGGTGCCCTACAAGCACGGCTTCGGGCCGTTCGCCCCCGAGGTCTACCGCGTGCCGGGCTCGTACCCGTTCCGCGACGGCCTGTCCGGCCCCGAGGCGGCCGCGCTGGCCATCGACCGGATCGAGAAGCAGGTCGGCGGCGACCAGGTGGCCGCCGTGGTGCTGGAGCCGATCCAGGGCGAGGGCGGGTTCATCGAGCCGGCACGCGGGTTCCTGCCCGCGATTTCGGCGTGGTGCCGCGAAAACGGCGTCGTGTTCGTCGCCGACGAGGTCCAGACGGGCTTCTGCCGCACCGGTTCCTGGTTCGCCTCGTCCGACGAGGACGTGGTGCCGGACCTGATCGCGACGGCCAAGGGCATCGCGGGCGGGCTGCCGCTGTCCGCCGTCACCGGCCGCGCGTCCCTGTTGGACGCGGTCCCGCCGGGTGGCCTCGGCGGCACCTACGGCGGCAACCCGATCGCCTGCGCGGCGGCGCTGGGCTCGATCGAGACGATGAAGAACGAGGACCTCGCCGCGTCGGCCAAGCGCATCGAAGGCGTCGTCCTGCCGCGGCTGCGGGCGCTGGCCGCCGAGACCGGGGTGATCGGCGACGTCCGCGGGCGCGGCGCGATGCTGGCCGCGGAGTTCGTGAAGCCCGGGACCACCGAACCGGACACGGACCTCACCAAGCGCGTCGCGGCGGCCTGTCACCGGGCCGGCGTGGTGGTGCTGACCTGCGGCACCTACGGCAACGTCGTCCGGCTGCTGCCGCCGCTGTCCCTGTCCAACGACCTGCTCGACGAGGGCCTGGCGGTCCTCGAGCACGCTGTCCGCACGGAGGCTCGCGCATGACTTTCCCGTTCTGGGTCGCCGGAAAGCCGGTGACCGGCGGTGCCACCGCCGTCGTCCGTCACTCGTTCGACGGTTCCTCCGCGGGGGCGCACTTCGTGCCCGCCGCCTCGGACGTCGAAGCCGCGGTGCAGGCGGCGCACGACGTCGCCGACGAGTTCGCCACGCTGCCGGCGCACGTCCGCGCCGGGGCGTTGGACCACGTGTCCCGATCGCTGGGTGAGCGGTCCGAAGAGATCGCCGCCCTGATCACGGCGGAGTCGGGCAAGCCGCTGAAGTGGGCACGCGGCGAGGTCGGCCGCGCGGTGTCGACGTTCCGCTGGGCGGCGGAGGAGGCCCGCCGCTTCTCGGGTGACCTGCAGCGCCTCGACACGGACGCGGGCGGCACGGGCCGGCTGGCCCTGGTCCGGCGCGTGCCACGCGGGCCCGTGCTGGGCATCACGCCGTTCAACTTCCCGCTCAACCTGGTGGCCCACAAGGTGGCCCCGGCGATCGCGGTGGGCACACCGATCGTGCTCAAGCCCGCGCCGGCGACCCCGCTGACGGCGTTGCTGCTGGGCGAAATCCTGGCTTCGACGGACCTGCCGGCGGGCTCGTGGTCGATCCTGCCGGTGGACAACGAGACGTCGTCCCGCCTGGTCGAGGACCCCCGGCTGCCGGTGGTGTCGTTCACGGGGTCGGTCCCGGTGGGCTGGGCCATCCGCGACCGCGTCCCGCGCAAGCACGTGGCCCTGGAACTGGGCGGCAACGCGGCGGTCCTGGTCTGCCCGGACTGGGCGGACCTGGACTTCGCGGCCCAGCGGATCGCAACGTTCGCGATGTACCAGGCGGGGCAGTCGTGCATCTCGGTGCAGCGGGTGTACGCGCACACTTCCGTTTACGACGCTTTGGAAGAGAAGGTGCTTTCGCAGGTCGCGGCGTTGCGCACCGGCGACCCGCGAGCGGACGGCGTCGACGTGGGCCCGCTGATCGACGTGGACGCGGCCACCCGCGTTTCGTCGTGGGTGGCCGACGCGGTGTCTTCGGGCGCGCGCCTGCTGACGGGCGGCGGCCGCTCGGGGGCGACGGTGGAGCCGACGGTGCTGGCGGACGTGCCGGAGGACGCGTCGGTGATGGCGGAGGAGGTGTTCGGGCCGGTGGTTTCGCTGGTCCGGGTGGCTTCGGTGGCCGACGGTGTCGCGCGGATCAACGCGTCGCGGTTCGGCCTGCAGGCGGGAGTGTTCACCCGCGACGTGCCGACGGCGTTCGAGGTGTCGGCGGCTCTTCGTGTCGGCGGCGTGATCGTCGGGGACGTGCCGAGCTTCCGGGCGGACCAGATGCCGTACGGCGGGGTGAAGGACTCGGGCGTGGGGCGGGAAGGCCCGGCGGCGGCGATGGCGGACTTCACGGAGGAGCGGGTAACGGTGTTGACGGGATTGACGCTGTAGGTGGTGTGAGACCGCTGATCCTGCTCGACGTCGACGGCCCGCTGAGCCCGTGGGCGGCTCCGCGCCACGCGAAGCCCACCGGCTACGTCGAGCAGTCGCTGCGGCTTTCCCGGTGGAGCCGCAAGCGCCTGCGGATCTGGCTGAACCCCGCGCACGGCCCGGCACTGCTCGCCCTGGCCGGCTCCGCGAACGCGGAGCTGGCCTGGGCGAGCAGCTGGGAACACCGGGCGAACCGCCGGATCGGCCCGGCGATCGGCCTGCCGCTCCTGCCGGTGGTCGAGTTCGCCGGGCCGCAGCCGGCGTGGAAGTTCGGCCCGGTGGCCCGCTTCGCCGCCGGCCGCCCCTTGGCCTGGTTCGACGACGACTTCGACCTGTTCCCCGCCGCTCGGCGGGACTTCGTCGAGCGCCGGGCGGGCCTCCCGACGGAACTGATCCCGGTCGACGCGCACACCGGGCTGGCGAGCGAGCACTTCGAGCGCCTCGAAGCGTGGCTGAGCGGCCTGAAGCGGGCGGGTTCATGACACTGTCGTGGCCACCGCGCACCCGGGCTTCGGCTTCACAGCCCGGCCAGCGCCTCCGTCAACGCGACGTGCGCCTCGACCAGTGAAGGCCCGTACCACGTGAGATGACGGCCCGAGACCAGGACGTACCGCGCGTCCGGGAAGTGGTCCGGGCCGTCCTCCTCCGTGAACAGGTACGGCTCGTCCGGCAGCACCAGCAGATCCGCGTCCGCGCGCAACCGTGCCCGCAGCTCCTCCACCTCCGGGCGCGGATACCTCTCCGATGAACCCGCGTACACGTTCGCGACCCCCACCCGGCGCAGAACGTCCCCGGCGAACGTGTCCCGGCCCACCACGATCCACGGCTTGCGCCACACCGGGACCACCGCGTGGAAGCGCGCCGGCCGGACCTCGCGCCAGACCTCCTCCGCCGTGACCAGCCACTCCGGCTCGTCCAGTTCGTACGCCTGCGTCAGGATCCGCCGCAGCGAGCCCAAAGCCGCGGGCACCGAAGCCGCCGCGGCCATCACCCACACCGGGATTCCGTTGGCGCGCAGGCGTTCCACGTCCTCCGGGCGGTTCTCCTCCGCGTTGGCCAGCACCAGGTCCGGTGCCAGTTCCAGGACCCGGTCCAGCTTCGGGTACTTCGAGCCGCCCACCCGTGGTACGTCCAAAGTGGATGGATGCGTGCAGTAGTCCGTCGCGCCCGCGAGGCGGCCGGGGGCGCTGACCTCGACCGCTTCCGTCAGCGACGGCACCAGGGAGACGACCCGGGACGCCGGGCCGCGCAGCGGTACCGGTTCCCCGAGGTCGTCGACGAGGTACGTCATGCGCGCTCGAACGACACCTTCCGCTTGTCGACGTCGACCGCGGTGAGGCGGACCGCGATCCGCTCGCCCGCCGTCAGGCGCTCCCCCGCGCACTTCGCCATCACCGTCGGGTCTTCGACCAGGATCTCCGCCTTGTTCTCGTCCGCGCGCAGCACCACCGCGCTGAACTCGCCGCCGACGTGCTCGGCCAGCACCCACGCCTCGACCTGGTCGATGCACGCCCGCTCGACCTTCGCGGCCAGGGTGTCCGACGCGCTCATCCGCTCCGGGACGTCCGCCAGCGCCGCCCGCACCCAGTCCGGGACCTCGCGCCCGGCCGAAACGGCGAGGCAGATCTCCGTGGCGAACCGGTCCACCAGCCGCCGGATCGGGGCCGTGACGTGCGCGTACGCGCCGCCGATGCCCGCATGCGTCGTCAGCGCCGGCAACTCGCCGTCGAACGCCGTGTAGCCCGCGCCGCGCAGCAGCCGGGTCGTGTCGGCGTAGAGCGCCATCGACGCCGGCTGCCCGGGGTCCAACCGGGACAGGAACTCCGAAACCGTCGTCTCCGGCGCCCAGGCGATGCCCAGCGCCTCCGCCGAGCGGCGCAACCAGTCGACGGCCTCGGGCTCGGGGTCGGGCAACGTGCGGAGGACGCCGATCCGCGCGTCGAGCATGATCCGCGCCGCGGCCATCCCGGTGAGCAGGGAAATCTCGGCGTTCCAGGCGTCGACGGCGGTGCGCGGGCGGCGGGCGAGCACCCAGCCGCCGTCCGGGTCGCCGGTGATCTCCTGCTCCGGCAGCTGCAGCTCGACGGCGCCGCGCCGGACGGCCAGCTCGCGCCGCCGCCGGCCCAGCTCGGGCAGCGCGGCCACCGACGGGTGCGGATTTCCGGCGTCGAGCGCGGCCTGCACCGTCTCGTAGTCGAACTGCTCGGTGGACCGGACCAGTGCGCGGCGCACCCGGGTGGCCGTCGGCTCGCCGGCGTCGTCGGTCTCGATGGTCCAGAGCACCGCGGGCCGGACCTCGCCGGGCAGCAGGCTCGCCGCGCCTTCGGACAGCACCGGCGGGTGCAGCGGGACGTTCCCGTCCGGCAGGTAGAGCGTCTGCCCGCGCAGGCGCGACTCCCGGTCGAGCGCGCCGCCGGGCGGGACGAACGCGGCGAGGTCGGCGATCGCGTAGTGCACGCGGAAGCCGTGCGCGGTCTTCTCGACGACCATCGCCTGGTCGAGGTCCTTGGCGCCGGGCGGGTCGATGGTGACCAGCGGCAGGTCCGTCGCGTCCTCCCGGGGGCCGGCGCTGGCCAGCGGGTCGAGGACCGCCGCCTCCGCCTCGGCCAGCACCTCGGGCCCGAACGACTCCGGCAGCGAAAACTCGGCACGCAGGGGGCCGAAGTCCCCGCCCGCCGAGTGTGTCCTGATCACGAGGGGAGGCACCCCCCAACCCTAACCCGCTCCGGGCCCGGAGATCGCCCGATCGGGCGCGGGCCGGTCGGGTGTACGTTGCCCCGGTAAAATGAAAACCGTCTTCATTGCCAGAAAGGTCTCTCCTGTGAAGATCGCGTTCGTCGGCAAGGGCGGCAGCGGCAAGACCACGTTGTCGTCGCTGTTCGTCGCGTACCTGGCCGACGCCGGGCTGCCGGTGCTGGCCATCGACGCCGACATCAACCAGCACCTCGCGGTGGCGCTCGGCGCGACAGAGGAGGAAGCGCTCGCCTGGCCGACGCTCGGCGACAACATGGGCCTGATCAAGGACTACCTGCGCGGCGACAACCCGCGGATCCCGGACGCGGCGTCGATGATCAAGACGACCCCGCCGGGCCGCGGGTCGCGGCTGGTCCGGCCGTTCGAGGACAACCCGGTGTTCGACGCGTGCTTCCGGCAGCTGGGCGGCGTCCGGCTCGGCGTCACGGGCCAGTTCGACGAGGACGACCTCGGCGTCAAGTGCTACCACTCGAAGGTGGGAGCGGCGGAGCTGCTGCTGAACCATGTGGTGGACGTCGACGGCGAATACGTCGTGATGGACATGACGGCGGGCGCGGACGCGTTCGCTTCGGGGCTGTTCACGCGGTTCGACGTGACGTTCCTGGTGTGCGAGCCGACGGTCCGCAGCGTGGGGGTGTACCGCCAGTACGCGGACTACGCCCGCGACTTCGGCGTGCGGCTCGTGGTGGTGGGGAACAAGGTGACGGACGCGGAAGACGTCGAGTTCCTGCAGGACCAGGTCGGCGGCGAGCTGTTGGGCTGGCTGTCGGCGTCGGGGCACGTACGCGCGGCGGAGCGCGGCACGGCCCGGCCGATCACCGAGCTCGAGCCGCGCAACCTCTCGACGTTGCGTTCGATGCTGACGACGGTCGATGCGGAGCAGCGCGACTGGGCGCGCTACCAGCGCCAGGCGGTCGAGTTCCACCTGCGAAACGCCCGGGCCTGGGCGGGCGCCGACCTCGTCTCGCAGGTGGACCCGGAGTTCGTGCTGGGCCCGCAGCTGGTGGTCTAGTCGTCTTCCTCGGCATCGGCCCGCCGGGTGCGCTCACGGGCGATTTCGAGAGCGCGCCGGGCGGTGGCCTCGTCCGGGTAGGGGCCGAGCAGGTCGATGCCGCGGCTGCGTTCGAGGTGCTCGACCTGGTGGGTGCGGGTGTTGTAGTACCACCCCGGGTCCGGGTTCGGGTCTTTGGCCATGGTCCAAGGTTCGCATCCCGGCGCCGGTTTTTCAGCGCTTGTACCGGTACGGGATCTCGGTGGGCTGCCCGGTGGGTCCGAAGTCCTGCGGCCCTTCGGGCTCGGCAGTCTGTTCGGGGAACTCGTCGAACCAGCCCCGCGGGGTCCCGCGAGGTGGGGTTTCGGGCTCCTGCCGGGACGGTTGCGGGAGGGGGGTGTCCCGGCCGGGGAAGACGGGCCGGGCGTTCGGAGCGGCCGGAACGGGCGGCATGGTGCCGGGCCCGGGAAAGACCGGCCGCGCCGGAGCGGCGTGGCGGGCGGGGAAGGGCTGGGGGGCGGATTCCGGGCCGGGGAAGACGGGCTTGCTCGGGGCGGGTTGCTGCTGGGTCGGTTGCTGTTGCGTCGGTTGCTGTTGCGTCGGCGCTGGGGGGTTTTCCCGGGAGGCGGGAGCTGCGGGTTCCCACGGGGGTGGGTTCGTTGCCGGGCCGTTCTCGCGTGGGTTCGAAGCCGCGGCGGGGGCCGGGACGGCTTCCCACTGGGGTGGGTTCGAGGGCGCAGCGGGGCTCGTGCCCGGCAGCGGCGGGTTCGGGCGCGGACCAAGCTCTTGCGCCGGCGCGGGGCCGGGTGCGGGGGTCGAGTGCAGGTCGGGAGTTCCCCAGGGCGGCCGGGGCAGCTGGGAACCGGCCGCCGGAGGCTGCACCTGGACGGGCGGCTGTGGGCCAGCCGCTGCCGGCTGCGGCGCGGCTTGGTCAGGGGAATCAGGCACCGCGGGTGGGGTCGGCTGTTCCGCCACCGGGGGCACCGGAGCCTCAGCCTGGCGTGCGTTCCCTGCCACGGATGGCGCCGGTCCGGCGTCTTCCAGGCGGGCAGCATTCCATCTTCCGGATTCAGCCGAGGCCGAAGTCCGATCCGGACCCACGTCCTGCGACGCCGGGTCGGGTAGGGCAGCAGCCTCCGACCGGTCCGGGTCTTGGGGCGCCGGCTGCGGTTGACTCGTGCCTTCTGGCGCACGCTCATCTGCCGGTGAGGCAGCCTCGTTCGGCGCCGTTTCGACGGCCGCAGGTGCGTGAGCCACTTCAGCCGAAGCGGCAATGTCAGCCGCGGCCCCCGGTGCGGCAGCCTCCGGCTGTTGCACGATCTGCGGCTCCGGCTCGACCGGCGTGGAGCTGGCCTCCGAACGGCTTGTCTCCCTTACTGCACCTTCGACCGCAGCCGGTGCCCCCGACTGTTCCAGGGCCTTAGACGCCCCTTCAGCGGAGGCGGCAGCCGGTGCCTGGCCCGTGGGCGCGCGCTCGACTGCCGGTGAGGCAGCCTCCGGCTCGGCCGGAGTGGAAGCGGCGGCCGGCGAATGGCTTGCCCCGCTCGGAGCCACCTCGACCGGAGCCGGCGTAGGAGCCGCACCTTCTGGTGCGGCCTCAGCCGGTTCAGACGCTTCCGGCCGCACCGGTTCCACGGAGGCAGCGGCCTCTGGCCGGCTCCCTTCCACCGGTGCAGGTTCGCTCGCGGGCGGTGTGGCAGCCTCCGGCCGCCCGGCGCTCTGCGGCGCCGATTCCACCGAGATGCGAGCAGCGGCCCCCGGATGACCCGCCTCAGTCATCGGTTCCACTGAGGAAGTCTCCGGCTGCTCCAGCGCCGGCTCGACCGTAGAAGCCGCGCTTCCCGAAGGTGGCTCGACCGCAGCCGGGGCCTCCGGCTGCTCCAGCGCCGGCTCGACCGTAGAAGGCACGCTTCCCGGACGTGGCTCGACCGCAGCCGGGGCCTCCGGCTGCTCCAGCGCCGGCTCGACCGTGGAAGCCACGCCTCCCGGAGGAGGTTCGACCGCAACCGGGGCCTCCGCCCGGTCCGTGTCCCGCCACTCCGGTTGCGCCCATACCTCCGGCCGGCTCACCTCACCCGGCCGGGCGACCTCCACGTCCTGCCCAGCCGAGTCGGTCTCCCGACGGCTCGCCTCACCCGGCCCACCGGGAACCCCGGAGGCTGGCTCCGCGGCCGCGTGGCGAGGCGCCGGTGCCCGCGCCGGGCCCGGCGGATCCGACGCGGCAGGGGCCGCCGAGCCGCCAGCGGCCGGACGTCCCCACCCCGCCGGCGTCCCCGGGACCGAAGGCGAAGGCCCCGGTGGCGGGTGAGGCACCGTCCGCCACACCGGCGCCGGCCCGATGTTCATCGGGGCCGGGGCCTGCCCACCCGGTGATGCCGTCGGGGGCGCCGGCCGGCCCGCCGGCTTCGGGATCGGGTCCAGGCACGACACCAGCACCGAGGTGTTCTCCGGGTCCTCCACCTTCCGGCCGCTTCGCTCGCGGTAGACCATCTCGCCGTCCGCGTCCATCTCCACCAGGTAGCCCGCCTCCGCGAGCTGCTCCTCGTCGAGGTCCGCCAGCTTCTCGTACCTGGATGGCACCACCCGGTAGATCGGCCACGCCAACCCCGCGTGCTCCGCGTGGAACTGGGCCAGCAGCGCCGCCATCTGGTGCTGCCACGGCAGGGACATGCCCTCCGCCAGCGACCTGGGCAGCACCACGTAACCCGCGTCGACACCCGGGTAGCCCTGGCTCAGCTGGTCGGCCAGCGGGGTGCTGGACGCGGGACGCGCCGACTGCCGGGGCGGCTGGGGTGCGCCGAACAGCGCCGCCGGGTCGTGGGGCTCGCCCGCTCCGGGCTTGCCTCGCCTGCCGAATTTGCGTCCCACGTGCTCATCCTCTGCCTGTACGCGGCCACCTGCTCGTGGAAGCGCCGCGACGTCGGGTGGATCGGCCGTTCGGTGTCAAGGCCCTCTCGCCCCATGCTAAACGCCGGGGCGGACCGCCTGCGGCACCAGTTCGCGCTCGTCGAACGAGAACGCCCGCGTGTGCACCGGCACACCCGTCTGCTGCGCTTCGACGACCTTGTCGTCGCCCAGGTACATCATCACGTGGTGGATGGAGGACGGATCCGACGGATCGGTGGCGAGGAACAGCAGGTCACCGGGCTGCGCCTCGCGTACCGGCAGCAACGCGCCGGCGTGGTACTGGTCGCGTGAGACGCGCGGCAGGATGATGCCGGCCGACTCGTACGCGCGGAGCATCAGGCCCGAACAGTCGTACGAGTCCGGCCCTGTGGCCCCCCACACATACGGCTTCCCCTGCTCGCCGAGCGCGAAGCTGATCGCCTTCGCCGCGGCCTGACTCGGCGGCAGCAGGGCCCCCATGCCGGTGCCGCACGCCACGACGTCGACGACCTGGCCGACCTTCTCCACCAGGGTCGCCGCCATCGGCTCCCACTTGTGGTAGCGGTCCGGGAAGCCCGAACGTTCCACCGCCTGGGCCGCGTCGCCCGGACGGCGGTTCTCCCAGTCCGGCACCGCGAGCAGCACGTCGTAGAACTTGTTGACCTCGTACGTCGGGTCGGTGACCTGCGCCACCGTGCCCCAGCCCATCGACGGGCGCATCTGGAAGATGCCCAGCGAGTCGCGGTCGCCGAAGGTGAGGTTGTGCAGCCCGGACTCGGTCATCCCGGCCTGGATCGCGACCTGCCAGGCGCGCGGCGCCAGCGACCGCTGCTTGCCGACCGAAATGATCAGCGCGACGATCCCGCGCTGCTCGTCGTCCAGTTTCGACGCGTCGACCGTGCCGCGGTCGCCCTGGCCGGGCTGCGTCGGCCCGACCGAGGCGTCGCAGCTCATCAGGGACACGCTCCGGGCCTGCGCCTGCTGGTTGTCGATGACGACCTTCGCGGCGACCGCGGTCACGACCAGGGCGCCGACCGCGACGAACACGATCAGCCCCAGCCACAGCCCCAGGCGCCGCACGGTCAGCTCGCCTGGTCGTAGTCGGCGACCCGCCAGCCGGCGTTCGTGCTCACCACCGTGATGGCCAGCTTCGGCCCGTCGGTGGGGATGGTCAGCTGCACCGAGCTCGGGTACGACGTGCCGACCACCGGCTCACCGGTGACCTTGGTCGCCGGGATGTTCGCCGGGTCCACCGTCCCCATCACCGGCAGGTACTCCTCGGTGGTGAACGGCTTCAGCTGCGCGAGCCACTGCTCGGAGGTCATCCCGGCCGGGTGGTTGACCCAGGCCGCGGCCCACTCCTTGGCGACGCGGATCGCGTCGGCGTTCGGCGCCGTCGGCGTCGGGGTGGCCAGCGGCGTGGACAGCCGCGTCGGCAGGTTGGACGTCGGGACGGGGGCGGCGATGCCCGGCTGGGTCGTCGTGACCGACGTCGTCGTCCCGGCGGTGGGCGGCGCCGCCTTGGCCTGCGGTTTGCCGACCGCCTTGGGCAGCACGATGCCGAGCACGGTGATGAGGATGGCCAGGAAGACCAGCGTCCCCATCAGGTGGCGCGGCGAGCGCAACGGCCAGCCCCACAGGCGCCGGTAGACCGCGGTGCGGCCGCGGTTGGTGCGGATCGGCATCGGTCACCGCCCCACGACTTGGTCGGTGTCCCGCGGTTCCTCGCGCACTTCGATGCCGCGCGAAGGCCGGTAGAGCACGAAGACGGGCTTGCCGGCGACGACTTCGGGGTCGACGCGGCGCGGCTGGGCACGCACACCCGGCACCCGCGGCGCGGCGTCGCTGAAGGTGGACTCGGGCGGGCGCAGGTCGGACGGCACGACGACGGGCTCGGGTTCGTCGCTCCACCGCCGATCGGCCACCGGCGAAGTGTCGACGCGCCGGCTCTCCTCCCGGGTGGTCGGACGGCCACCGGCGCCGACGACGACGTACTCGCCGCCGTCGCCGTTGGCCGGGTTGTACTGGCCGAAGACGGGCGCGCCGGGACGCCGGCCCGCGGGCAGCGCACCCGCGGAGCCGCCCCCGCCGACGGCCCCCGGCCAGGCGCCGGACCACGCGGCGGCCGGGCGGGAGGCGCCGGAGCCGTTGTCGAGGCGCTGGGCGTTGGCGAAGATCGTGGCTTCCGGCCGGAACCGGCCACCGCCGGCGGTGGCGCCGAGCGGGCCGCGCTGCTCGCCGTCGACGACGTCGTCGGTGTCGCGCACGGTCTGCCAGAACTCGTCCTGCGGGGTCGGGCCGTTCTTGGAGCGCCGGAAGCGCGAGAAGATCCCGCCCCCGGGCGACGGCACGGCGGCGCCGACCATGCTGACCGACATCTCGACCATCTGCCACAGCCGCCGCACGGGCCGCCCGACCATGAACAGCAGCACGGTGATGAGCCCGGCGAGGACCATCTGCGTGAGCATGTTGAGCGAGTTGCCGGCGTCGAAGATGGCTTGCAGCAGAAGGGCGTGCACGCCGGCGAGGACCGAGAGCACGACGAGGTTGAAGGCGACCCCGCCGGCGACCTTGAGCACACGGCGGAGGATCTCCGGGTGCAGCAGGGCGATGAGCCCGATCAGCGGCGCGGTGAGGGCGAAGAGGCGGATGAGGACCTGGGCGAGCAGGACGCTCGCCTTGGCCAGGAGCTGGAAGAGCGAGTAGACGAGGGCCTGGCCGAGGGAGAGGAAGCCGGCGCCGGTGCGGCCGCCCGCTTCGCCGGTGAAGTAGCCGGTGGCGGGGCCGAGTTTGGTGGAGATGTCCTTGTAGGCGTTCTTCTTGCCGTCGATGACGGCCTGGTTGCCGTCGTCGCCGTTGCGCAGCTGCGCCCACGTGAACGCCTGTGCGTCCAGGAGCGGGCGGCCGAACTGGTCGGCCTGCGGCGCGGTCGGCGACCCGAACTCCCCGCGGATCCAGTTCTTGTAGACGATTTCGTTGTGCAGGTTCGTCGGCAGCACGTGCCGGATGACGCGGTCGTTGGAGTCGTCGACGAACCCGGCCTGGATGTTCGTCGTGGTCTGGACGATCGCCTTGTCGATCGGGTCGAAGTACCGCAGCATCGCCAGCGACGACGCGGCCAGCCAGACGCCCGCCAGCGCGTAGAGCGCCCGTTTGCTGACCGCGGCGAGATCGCCGCGCCAGATGTTGCGGAACAGCATGATCGACATGACCAGCGCGACCAGCCCGAACAGCTGGGCGTAGATGTTGTTGTAGACCTTCTCCGCACCCGACTTCACCGCGCTGTAGAGCGGGTTGAGCAGGCCGCCTTCGAGCACGGTGTAGTGCAGCGAGTTCGTCGCGCCGACGATGTTCTTGCCCAGGTTGAACAGCTGGTTGCCGCCCCAGGTGTCGAGCGTCGAACCGGCGGGGGTGAGGCTCAGGCCGGAGCAGTTCGTCTCGAAGGTGTTCCAGACGAACCCGGCGTAGCTGTAGTCGACGTACGGGCTGCCCGCCTCGCCGTGGCCTTCGGCCGGGTCGATCGCGCCGACCATGCCCGCGCCGGGGCGTTCGGGGTTGGGCGCTTCGCCACAGGCCGCCGCGCTCGCCGCGGGCGCGGTCGCGATGGCCTGCAGACCGAAGACGAGCATGACGGCGAACATCGTCGCCTTGCGCCCCGGCGTGCGCCGCCCCGGCCGCGGACCGTTCTTGATCCGCCGCTTCAGCGAGTGCCACCCCGCGGCCAACGTCAGCAGGACCGCCAGCGTCAGCACGGTGTTCATGCGGCGTCCCGGCCGGTGCCGCCCTTTCCACCGGTTCGGGCGTGCTGCTGCCCGTTCGACGCCTGGACCCCGCCCTCCACCTCGCCCGTCTCCGACGCCAGGGGGTCCGGAGCTCCCAGGAGGTTCTCGTCGGCCAGGCCGACCTCCAGTTCCGCTGCCAGCTCGAAGTCCTGCTCCAGCTCGATGTCGTCCTCCGGGGGGACCGGGACGTACGGCTTCTTCTCCTCCGTGCCCGGCAGGGCCAGCTCGTTGCCCGGACGCCGGGACGGCGCCGCGTCCTTCGACCCCGGGGTCGTGTCCATCACCGCGCGCAGGTGGTCCAGGTGGGGGCCCGAGAAGTCGACGCGGATGCGCTCCACGCCGCCGGCGCCGTCGCCGAAGATGAACTGGCGGGGTTCCACGTCGCGCTCCAGCCCGCGCTGCTGTGAACCCGGGCGGCGGCCCAGGGCCGCCACGACCTGCTCGTACCCGACGCCGACGGGCACCTTCAACAGGCGCAGGGCGTCGGCCTGGGCGTCGTCGTCGTCGAGACGGCCCACGAACACCGAGTCCAGCAGGGCCACGAAACCCTGGATCTTCAGGAAGTCCGCCGGGATCTGGGACGACAGCAGGACCCGGACGTTCCACTTGCGCGAGTCACGCGCGAAGCGGTTCATCAGCACGCGCCCGGTCGGGACCTCCGACAGGAAGAACGCCTCGTCGATCCAGACGCCCTTGCGCATCTCCTTCGGCTTCTCGTACACCGACCGCTGGGTCAGCCACGCCGCCAGGTTCAGCATCTCGACACCGAGGGACTCCGCGTCCGTCCAGTACTCGCGGGGGACGCCGTCCTTTGGCAGGGTCAGGCCCGCCATCGTCAGGACCGTGAGCCGGTCGTCACGCGTTTCCGAGTACGGGTCCGCGTCCGTCTCCGGGATCAGCAGCGCCATCCGCTCGCGCATCTCGTCGAGGAAGTCCGCGACGACGCCCGCGTGCTCGTGGTGTTCCGACGAATCCCGGCGCAGGGCATCGATTACCTGGCCCGGATCGGCGTCGAACCGGCCGCCGACGGCCCGCACCGCGCGCAGCAGCACGATCCGGGTCTGGGCCATCCGCGACACCTCGTACGGCAGGACACCGGTCAGGACGTCCAGCACGAGACGCCGCCGCGTCGCGCCCGCGAGGGCTTTCTCGCGGCGCCACGAGCGCTCGGGGTCGTCCTCGTCCATGAAGTGCTCGATCAGCGGCTCGGCGACCACCCGGTACGGGTTCAGGATGCCGGGCTGGGCGTTGAGCAGGTTGATCGGCCGCGCGTACGGGCGCAGCTCCGGCAGGTCGCACAGCCGTGACAGCGGCCCGGACGGGTCGAGGATCGTCCAGTTCGCGCCCGCGCGCAGCGTCTTGTAGACGATGCCGCCGCCGAGGAACGACTTACCACCACCCAGGCCGGCCACCATCGCCGTCAGGCCCGAGCCGTCGCGGATTTCCTGGGCCATCCACGGGTCCCAGGCCACCGGGCGCCGCGTGGCCGTGCACGTCTCGCCCAGCAGGATGCCGCGGCGGTCGCCGACCTCCGCGGTCGCCGTCGGGACCGCCGAGGACGCCCAGACCACCGACCCGCGGCGCATGTACGCCGCCGAGGCCAGGGGCTCGCCCGGGATGAACTCGCGGGCCATCGCGTACTGGGCCTCGGGGTGCTCGATGGCGATCTTCGGCTTGTACAGGTCGAGCAGCTGCTGGGCCAGGCGCAGCGCGTCGCGCTCGGTCGGGCCGGACACCGCCAGCCGCCACCACGAGCGCACGCGGGTGGCGAGCGCGGTGAAGCCCGACGTCATCTCGTCGTCGATCTCCAGCACGCGCCCGGCCTGCCGGGACAGCGACTGCGGTGGCTCCAGCTCGTGCTCGTCGGTGTAGTGCTTGACCTGCGAGCGCACCTTGTTCATCTGCCGCTGCAGCTCGCTGGCGACCTCTTCGGGGCGCCGGACGTAGATCCGCGCCGACACCTCGACCGCCGCCGGCAGCCGGTCGGCGTGCTGGATCCACGGGTCGTCGACCTCGGGGATCTGCAGGCCGTGCATCTGCCCGACGGTGAGCACGGCCAGGTGCCGCGAGACGCCGGCGTTGGAGCCGGTGCGGCCGCGGACGGTCACGGTCGGCGCGTACGGGTCGGCGTAGTAGTCGGCGGCGTCGGTGAAGCTCGCCAGGTCCTCGGGCTCCCAGGCCGCGCCGGGCACGGCGGGCATGTTCCGCGGCGCGGGCAGGCCGAGCGAGCACGAGCGGTGCATCAGCCAGGACATCTCCTCGGCGTGCACCGGACGGCCTTCCAGCCCGGCACTGCCGATGACCTGGTCGAGGTGCTCGACCTCGGAGTCGAGCGCGCTCAGCTCGGCGTCGACGGCTTCGGGGAGGATCTTGCGCAGCACCGGCGCGGCGCGTTCGACCGCGCGGTCGACCATCCGCCGGGTCTGCACCTGGACGCCGATGTAGACCTCTTTTTCGGCCATCGAGCGGCCCATCAGCTGCTGCTGCTCGCCGATCAGGTAGTCGTCGAACGACAGCGCGCCCGGGACGTCGCCCGGGCGGCCGTGCGCGTTGTAGACGTGCGCCTCGGCCCACATCCGGATCGGGTACGGCCGGTTCGTCACGCGCAGGTGCAGCCAGCGGCCCTGCAGCTCGGCGTACTGGCCGGCGATGGCCGCGATCAGGTCGCGCCGCTGGGAGTCCGAGCGGAACGACCAGCGCTGCGGCGCGAGCCGGTACCAGGCGTAGACCTCGACGCCGGTGCGGACCAGGTGCCCGTCGATGCTTCGCACCGCGATGGACGGGGTATACGCGGGAATCGCCTGCTCGCCGGGCAGGCGTCCCTTATTCCCCGAGCCGTTCCGCGACGCGCGGACCTGCTCGGGCGGTTGCCATGCGCCCGAGTGGGTGTCCCGACCCCGTTTTCCTCGGCTACCGCCGCGACCGAACAACGACTACCTCCCGGCCCGAGCCGGGTTGCCCCGGCTCCGGCGCGCTCGTGGTGCTCCCTGGGTGACGCCTACCCCCGGCGGGCCGCCGTGGTGCTGGTACTGCCGCCTGCGGCGGTGCTTCGGCAGCGGGCGCTCGGCCCGCACCCGGACGCGGCTGGCGCTGACCGCGCCCCCCGTGCCGGTGGTCCGCTCCCGGGGGGTGTTGAGCTCGCGCCCCGCCATCGCGACCACGGCGCCGAGCGGGCGCTCGTGGCTGATCTTGGCCGTGAGCAGCCGGGTGATCACGATGGTGGCGACGAACGCCCACGCCGTCGAGAAGAACCCGAAGCTCCACCCGGCCCAGCGTTCTACGCCGAGGACCAGGAAGAACGTCGGGATGCCGATGAGCCAGGCGACGTACCGGGCTCTCCAGGGAAAAGTCGCTTTCGGGGGGCCGAGCCACACGGCGTCGACCCGGTAAACCTCGTCATCGGTCCTGATGCGCACGCGGCCCGCCTCAGCCGGTGAACAGGCCGGCGATCCACTGGCCCACGTTCACGCCCGCGCCGCTGACCGCGAGACCGATGATGGCGAGCGCGATGACCACGCCGGCGAGCCGGCGCATGACACCGGCGTTGTCGCCCTTGCCGCCGCCCAGCCACAGAAGCAGGAGTGCGACGGCCAGCAGCACCAGGGGGATGACGTTGTCGAGCAGCCACTGGCGCACGTTTCCCGTGCCCAGCTCGCCGGCGGCCAGCGTGTCGAGGGTGGTCAAGGTCATCATCGCGATACTCCCGGTGCGCGGTGGGGGCCGCGCGGTTCTGGCTCAGGCGGTGCTTCGAACAACATCATGGGGGCTACGAGGGGTAGTGGTCAAAGTGCGCAGCGTAGAGACCGGCTGGCTCGTCAACCGGCGTGGTGCAGATGGCACGCGAAAACTCCACGCCCACCATCATCGCGGCAAGGGCCCTCGGGTTGAACCCCGGCCACCCATACTTCTCAGTGTGCTGACGAACTCACCCCATTGCCCGGGATTTGCTCACTGTGGGTACTTGCACTGTGGCCGTTGTGCGGCCTGGAACAGTGTTGCATGACACGAACGGCCGTGTCGCGCGAGTCCGCTCTGTCACGACCCTCCCGCCGGTCGGCGGCCATGTCGATCTTGACGGCCTCCGCTGTCCGTCACGGGGCGCTCAGCACTTCACAACTTTTTCACTACATAGCGTGATCTTGCCCGGTTTCACGGCCGACGGCGGGCGAAGACGCTGTTCCGACGTTCACGACGGCCCCACTCCGAGGCCGTGACGACGACCGCGACACCCGCTCGGCAAGCCACCGCGCGAAACCGACGACGCCTTGATGGCCCGCCACTCCGCCTGCGAGTGGGCCTCCGCGTGCCGGTTGTCCGGCAGAGTCGCCTCCTCGGGCGTGGACGAGGGCTCCCCAGGAGAACGAGAAGAGCGACTGGTTCGTGCCACCACCGCGGCCACATCCGCCCTTCGGGCCAGCCACCCAGCGGCCGTCAGGACGCCCAGAACAAGTACGACCCTGCCGAGGGGGCGCGCACAGTCGGCGAGACGCCGGTACAACCTCTTGTTCGCGAGCACCTCGGTCGGCCCCCGCCGCGGGGTGTGACGGGGCTTCCCGTCTGGGCACCGTCCCCTGCTGCCGTTAGTCTTGGACATGCGGCACTCTCCTGCTCGTTTGTGGCGTGCGGATTTGTCGTGCTGGGGCGTCGCCTGTTGCAGCAGGTGGCGCCCCGTTTGCGTGGGCCTACAGTCTCGCGTTGCCCGTCTTCCGGTCCATCCGGATCCATCTTCCTCGCGCGCTACGCGTGTAAGCACACGAGTCCGAACTGGGCGACGCTTCAACCAACATTATGGAGACTACGATGGGTAGTGGTAAAAGCGCGGAGCGTAGGATTTGCGCAACTTGCCCACCCGCGTCACGCACACCCGAAACTCCACGCCCACCATCATCGCGGCAAGGACCCGCGGGTTGAACCCCGGCCACCCATACTTCTCAGTTCGCTGACCAACTCACCCCATTGCCCAGGATTTGTTCACTGTGGGTGTTCATCGGGGCCGTTGTGCGGCCTGACATCGGGTCGACGTCACACGAATGGCCAACGACGCGTCCGTTGAGTAACCGGCCGCGCAGCCATTCGGTGCCTATGTTGATCTTCGCCCAGAACGGCGGGGCTCACCGGCGGCGGGCGAAGACGCCTTCCGGGAACGCGCCGGCTTCGACGACCCGGCGGCTGAGCTCGCGGCCCAGCTCCTCGAGGCGGGCCGTCCGCTCGGGACCTAGGTGCTCCCACGGGCCGCGCGCGGCGGCCTCGGTGGCGACCTCGACGCGGTCGCGGACGGCGGCGCCCGCATCGGTCAGGCCGCCCTCGGCGTCGAGGATCCCGCGGTCCTTCAGCCCGGCCTCCGCGGCGGCCCACTGCTCGTCGCTCCAGCCGCGGGTCAGCTTGGCGGCGTCGGCGACGAACCCGCGTCCGGTGGCCACGTGGGTGAGGAGCGCTTCGAGGCCGCTGAGACCGTTCAGGACGAGCGCGGCGATGTGGCCGTCGCCGCGGTGCTCGCGGATCAGCGTGACGGCGTGCCAGAGGACCAGGTGCGGCTCCCCCGGCCAGGCGAGGCCCGCGTGGGCGGCGTAGAGCGGCCGTCCTTCGCCGGTGCACCCGGCGGTGGCTTCGCGCGCGAGCTCGGCGGCTTCGGCGACCTCGTCGCTCTTGACGTGGTCGCCGAGCAGCCGGGTGAGGGCCTTGTCGACGCCGTCGAGACGCGCGTCCAGGACCTGCTCCGGCGTCGCCAGGGTCCAGGCGCGCGGGATCACGCGCGCGACGACCTCGGGGTTGAAGTTGTAGAAGGTGGCGGCGACGACCTCGGGCCCGACGGCCCCCATGGCCGCGGACCGGCTCGCGAAGTACGGCATCCGGCCCGGCCGCAGCCCGGTCCCGGTGAGCGCGGCATCGACCTCGGGCGCGAAGTACGCCAACGCGTGCAAGGAATCGAAAGCTGCTTTGAACCGCTTCTCGTCACCCGCCATACCCGCACCCTACTACCGGGTAACCACGCGACGGAACCACGAATCCGGCACCCGGAGGGTCGGTTCGCGTACCCGGAGGGTCGGTTCGCGTACCCGGAGAGTCGGTTCGCGTACCCGGAGGGTCGGCCGGGCGAGCCGACCGCCTGGGTACGCGAACCGACCGTGCAGGTACGCGAACCGACCCTCGGGGTACGGGGGTGGAGGCGGACGAGCTGGCATGTAAGCCGGATCCTGTTCCCCGGTCGCCTCGCGGCTTCCGGGGCGGCGGCCATCCATCTCGGCCTGCCGTTGCCGGCAGGCTCCAGCGGCCTACCCGCAGGCTCGGACGGGCCGTCCTCGAACGCCTGCGCAGGAGCCCGGAGGCTCCCTCTTGGCCTTGCTCCGGGTGGGGTTTACCTAGCCGTCCCGGTCGCCCGGGACGCTGGTGGTCTCTTACACCACCGTTTCACCCTTACCCCCGCCGGAAGGCGGGGGCGGTCTGTTTTCTGTGGCACTGTCCCGCGGGTCACCCCGGGTTGCCGTTAGCAACCACCCTGCCCTGCGGAGTCCGGACTTTCCTCGGACCGGGTCGCCCCGGCCCGCGACCGCCCTGCCAGCTCGTCCGCAGGCGAGATGGTAGCTCAGTACCCGGCCACCGCCTCGCTGTGGTGACGCGGCCGGACCTCGGGCGGCGGTTCGGCCGGGACCGGGTGCTGGCGGGCGAGCTCGGCCGTCCAGTGCAGCACCGCGGCCGGGCTGTCGAGGCCGATCAGGCCGACGAGCCGGCCCTGGCGCACGAAACCCGTGATCGGCCGGGTGCCGGGGACGGGCGACTCGAGCAACACCGTGTCGGAAGCCATGGACGGCCGGCCGGCGACCTGGATCCGGACGCCGTGCTGCTCGGACCAGTAGCGCGGCACCGGGGTGTAGGCCGGGGAACCCTGCGGGCCGGCGAGCAGGTTCTGGGCCGCGGCCCGGCTCATCTCGACGGCGTTGAGCCAGTGCTCGTCGCGGTGCGGCGTCGCGTCGAAGCGGAGGTTGGGCCAGCGGGCGACGTCGCCGGCCGCGACGATCGTCGACGAGCCGACGACGTGGCAGGTGGGGCCGCAGACGACGCCGTCGTCGAGCGGGAGCTTCGCGCCGCGCAGCCACGAAACGGCCGGGACGCTGCCCACGGCGACCACGACGCAGGCGACGTCGATCGCCCGGCCGTCGGCGAACTCCAGGCCGACGTGGTTCGGGGCCGGCCGCCAGCGGCGGATGGTGGTGCCCAGTTCCAGCCGGACGCCGCGGGCGGTGTGCAGCGCCGTGAGCCAGTCGCCGATGTCGCGGCCGAGGACGTCGGCCAGCAGCGGTCTCGACCGTCCGAAGAGGACGACGTCCCGGTTCATCTCGCGGAGGCTGGAGGCGACTTCGCAGCCGATGAAGCCGTCGCCGACGACGGCGACCGGGCCGGGCGCGGCGGCGAGCGCCCGCTGGAGGGCGATCGTGTCGGCGAGGGTCCGGACGACGACCACGCGCGGGTGGCCGTGCGGCGCGCCCGGCATGCGGCGGGGTTCGACGCCGGTGGCGATGATCAGCCCGTCGTAGCGGAGTTCCTCGTCGCGCAGGTGCACGATCTGCCGGTTCGGCGACAACGCCGTGACGGGCGTGCCGAACCGCCATTCGGCGTCGACTTCGAGCGGGTCGGCGAGCAGCGTGTCGGCGCGGCTGACCGCACCGGTCAGCAGCTGCTTGGACAGCGCCGGGCGGTGGTAGGCGATGTCGGGCTCGGCGCCGAGGACGACGACTTCGCCGTCGAACCCGAGTTCGCGCAGCCGTTCGGCCGCGCGCAGGCCGGCCAGGCCGGCTCCGGCGATGACGATGCGTTCGCTCATCGGGTGGCTCCCAACAGGTGGATGGCTCGCATGGGGCAGGCGCGCGCGGCGGCCTGGACGTTCGGGACCAGCTGGGCCTCCGGGCGCTTCTCGTAGGCGAGCTGCCCGTCCTGGCCGAGCCGGAAGACCTGCGGTGCCTCGGACTGGCAGACCCCGTAGGCGTGGCAGCGCTGGCTGTCGACGTCGACGCGCACGGTCGCCGGCTCCGGGCCCGGTTCGGCCGGCGGGAGCGTGACGAGCCCGGCGCGGGCGAGCACGGGCGCGGGGAGCACGCGCAGGACCGACAGCAGCACCGGCGGGACGAGCAGCGTGATGCCGGCGAGCCAGACGACGGCGAGGTGCCCGCTGGAGACGGCGCCGAGCCAGGCGTGCACGGCGAGCAGGCCGACGGCGAGGTAGCCGAGCTGGTGGACGCGGAGCCAGCGGCCTTCGCGGGCGCCCCGGCGCAGGCCCGCCGTCACCGACACGGCGATGACGAGCTCGAGGCCGGCGATGCCCAGCGCGTGCCGCGGGGTCCCGTCGTAGAAAGGCAGCAACAGGTCGGCGACGCCGAAGGGGTCGTCCTCCAGGAACAGGAAGGTCAGGCCGTGCAGGGTGCCGGTGGCCAGGGTGAACGCGGCGAGCAGCAGGTGCCCGGAGCGGAGGGCGTCCTGGCCGCTGAACCGGCGGACCCAGCCGGTGGCGGAGAGGACGCCCCAGCACAGCGTCAGGCACATGCAGAGGTAGGTGAGGCGGCCGGACAGCGTGGCCGCCTCGGCGATCCCGGTGTCGTGGGGGGACACCGGGACCAGCGCGGCTGCGGGGGACATGGGCGGGTTACCTCCGGGGGCGCGGCGAGGTCCTGCCGGGGGTCCCGAGCAGGCGGAGCAGGCCGAACGTGGCGACGGCGGCGACGGCCACGAAAACGGCGCCGAGGGCGATGGCGCCGCCGCCGAGGGTGTCGTCCTCGGTGGCGGAAACGAGCAGGGACGTGGTCTCGGCGAGCCCGGTGCTCTCCAGGAGCGTCAGGTGCCCGAGCGAGGTGTCGACGGCGGTCTGGGCGAACGCGCGGACGTCGTCGTCGCGGGTGCCGGCGCGGACGTCGGAGGCGAGCCCGAAGAGGGTGCCGTACTCGGCGCGGAGGCGGTTGACGTAGGCGCGGTCGAACGCGTCGCCGGAGTCGGCGGCGATCTCGTCGGCCCAGGTGCGCTCCTGGTCCGTGGGCTCCCCCGGCAGGGTGACGGCGAGCCGGTCGGCGACCGCGCGCAGGGCGACGTCGAGGCGGGCCTGGTCGTCGGCGATGCGGACGGCGACGGCGCGGACGCGGCGGTTGGTCGCACGCTCGACGGCGAGCCTGCTCGACGGCACGGCCCACAGCGTGTGCTGCTTCAGCCGGGTCAGCAGGGTGCGGTCGGTCTGCTGCAGTTCCCCGGCGGACGCCGGGAGCGCACAGCCGAGCACCAGCGCGGTCGCGGCGGCCAGCAACGCCACGAATCGGAGCGGCATCCCCGTTGTCCCTTCGCAAAGGAGTCGTCATATCCAGCTACGGGCGGAAGGTGTGATCCGGTTCTCACCGTCACCTTTTAGTGACCTGTGACGTGCATCACAAGACAGATTGTGAACCCCGCTACGGTGAGCAACGCGGGGCCCGCAGCTAATTGGGTCGGGAAACTAATGCATATGGTCTATTAAGTGTTTTTGCGCTACGCTCCGGTAGCCCCACGGTCCGCCAGTCAGGTGAGGTTGCGAGCTTTATGGAAGCACTGGGCAGAGAAAGTCGCGGCCACGTCGGCTACGCCCCGTCCCCCACGGCGGTCGACACCGGCCCCGACACGGGGGACGATCTCGTCCCGTTGCTCTACAAGGACTTCCGCGCGACGCTGTTTGCGCAGGTCCTGGCCCTGACCAACCATGACCGGCAGTGGACCGAGGACGTGGTGCAGGAGACCATGATCCGCGCGTGGCAGCACTCCGACACGCTCGAACGCGAGCCCGGAATGCTGCGCGGATGGCTGCTCACGGTGGCTCGCCGGATCGTCATCGACGGCTGGAGGAATCGCCGCGTCCGCCCGCAGGAGGTCGCTCTGGAGATCCCGGAAAACGCCGAGTCCACCGACCGTGCGGACAGTTCGTTAGCAGCACTAACGATTACTCGGGCATTGCGGGAACTGGACGCGAAATATCAGTCCGTCATCTACGAGACCTATCTCGCCGGAAACACCGTTCGGCAGGCGGCGGAAATTCTCGGAATTCCGGAGGGAACCGTCAAATCGCGGTTGTACACGGCGATGCGGCAATTGCGGAAAGCGCTCGGGGAAGTGGCGGTCCGATGAGGGGGCGGCACGCGGACGCCGCGGCCTACGGGCTCGGCGTCCTCGACGATCCGGAGGAGTTCGAAGCGCACCTGCTCGGCTGCGCCCGTTGCCGGGGCCGGGTCGCCGGGTTCACCCCGGTGGCCGGCGCGCTGGCGGAGGCCGCGCGGCTGGGCTACCTGCCGCCGGGCGACGGGGCCGCCCGGCGCCGGAAGGCGGCCGGCCCGCTCCTGCTGCTCGCGCTCGGGGTGGCCGTCACGGCCCTGTCCGCGGCCCGGCCGGCCACCGGGAAGATCCGGTTCGCATCCACTGCGTCCATCGTCTCCCCTGGTCAGGTGGTGGCCGGTGCCGGTTGCGCGCCGCGGAGTCTCCCGTGGCCGACCGGTTTCCAGTAGTCTGCCCCAACCCAACATGAAAGTCCTTACGGTGGATACCGAAGTAAATCCCGAGCACCCCGCCAGCGGGGCTTCGGTACCGAAGCGTCCCGCCCCGCGGCTCCCCGGCCGCGAGCCCGAACTCGGCCGCCTGACCGGTCTCTTCCCGGTCGCGCTGGGCGGCGCGGCCGCCAGCGCGGTGCTGGTCGGCGAGTTCGGCATGGGCAAGAGCGCCACCCTGCGGACCGCCGCGGCGCTGGCCGCGGACGCCGGGTTCACCGTCGCGGTCGCCACCGGGTCGCGGCTGGAGAGCCACCTCGCGGGCGGGCTCGTCCGCCAGCTGGCCGACGCGCTCGAGGGGCCGGGTGCGGCGCCGCGCCCGGCCGTCACCGAGCTGTGCGGCCCGGCCGGCGAGGGCGAAGCGCTCGACATCTTCTTCCGGATCGTCCGCGAAGCCAGCGCGCGCGGCCCGCTGTTCCTCGGCATCGACAACGTCCACCTCGCCGACGCCTGGTCCATGCGGTGCCTGGCCTACATCCGCAACCGCGTCCTCGACCTGCCGGTCTTCATCCTCCTGACGTCGCTGACCGGGCACCCGCCGCACCGCGAGGTCGCGCTGCTGGAGATGGCGGGCTGCACGCCGGCCACGATCACGCTGAACGGCCTCGGCGACGCCGCCGCGGCGGAGATCCTCGGCCTCGCCCCCGGCGAGCTCGCGTCCGCCTGCCGCGAGGCGACCGGCGGCAACCCGTACCTGCTGCAGGCGCTGCGGCCGCGGCTGCTGCCCGGCGCGGACCCGCACGAACTCGGCTCGTCGCTGATCGGGCAGGTGCTCCACACGCGGATGCACGAGTTCCCGCACGCGCCCGCCATCCTGCACGCGGCGGCGGTGCTCGGCGAGGACGCGGCCTTCGACCTGCTGGCCAAGCTGGCCGGCGTCGACGAGCTCGACGCGCTGCAGGCCATCGACACCATGGTCCGGCTGCACGTGCTCAACAACAGCAGCCAGCCGACGCTGACCTACTCCTTCGTCCGCAACTCCCTGCTCAAGGACATGCCGCGGACGACGAGGGCGGTCAACCACTCCCGGGCGGCGAAGCTGCTGACGGAGACGGGCGCGCCGGCCGAGCGCGTCGCCGCCCACCTGCTGGAAGCGACGTCGATCCGGATCCCGTGGGCGGTGGACGTGCTGCGGCTGAGCGCGCGCGACGCCGTGTTCTCGGGCCGGCCGGAGCTGGCCGCGCGGCACCTGCGGCGGGCGCTGGAGGAACGGCTGACGTCCGGGCGCCGGATGGCCGTGCTGCTGCAGCTCGCGCACGCGGAGTTCCAGTTCGACCCGCCCGGCGCGGCCAAGCGGGTGCGGGAGGCCGTCGACACGGTCGGCAACCGCGAGACGGCCGCGTACATCGCCACCGCGATGCTGCTGTCGCTCTGCGGCGGCCAGGACGCGCGGCTCGGGATCAGCGCGGCGGGCCAGATCGCGGCGCGGCTCGACGCCGGCGGGCCGGACGCGGTGTGGCCGCTGCTGTGCATGACCTACCTGGCCGAGGCGGGCAGCCGGCTCGGGCCGCCGCCGGAGTTCCGCGACTTCGAGGAGCAGTGGGCGCCGCTGACCGACCCGGCGGCCCAGCGGAGCCGCTCGGCGTTGCTGGCGCTGGACGCCGTCCGCAGCGGCGAGTCCGCACAGGACGCCGTCGGCCACTTCGCCGACGCGCTGACCGGCGACGACGGCGACCTGTTCGAGCAGCACTACTTCTTCACGCTGGCGACCGCGGTGCTCTCGGACGAGCCGGCGCACGTCGACCGGCTCTGCCGCGTGCTCGACGTCGAGCGCGAGCCGTGGGACGTGCACGTGCCGCACGGTGCACTGCCGACCCTGGCCCGCGGGATCGCGCTGCAGGCGAGCGGCGACCTGCAGCGGGCGAGCGTCCACTTCGAATCGCTGCTGCGCCGGTTCGACGAGCGCGGCGGGACGACGACGTGCCCGGTCGGCGTGCTGTGCGCGGCGAAGCTCGTCGAGTGCTGGGTGGACCTCGGCCGGTTCGAGGCGGCGACGTCGTTGCTGGACCGGATGGACTTCGTCGCGAGCCAGGGCCTGTTCACGCACACGTACCTGCTGTACGCGCGGGGCCGCCTGCGCGTCGCGACCGGCTACACGCGCTTCGGGTTCGAGGACCTGCTCAGCTGCGGACGGCGGCTGGCCCACCACGGCATGCGGTTCCCCGGGTTCGTGCCGTGGCGCGCGCACGCGGCGCGCGCGGCGCTCGCGCTCGGCCAGACCGACGACGCGGCGCGGCTGGCGGAAGAGGACATGAACGCCTCCGCCCGCTGGGGTGCCCCGCGCCCGCTGGGCACGGCGCTCACGACGCTCGGGCTGGTCCGCGAGGACGACGAAGCCGAACGGGCGCTGCAGAAGGCGATCACGACGCTGCGCTCGTCGCCGGCCCGCCTGCAGCTGGCGACGGCGCTGACCGAGCTGGGCACGCTGCAGGCGCGTCACGGCCAGTCCGAAAAGGCGATCGAGACACTGCGGCAGGCGGTGGAGCTGAGCGAGCACTGCGGCGCACGGCCGTTGGCGCGGCGGGCGGCGGAGGAGCTGCGGTCGTCGCGGCGGGCGTTGACGCCGGCGAAGGACAACGAGCACGGCCTGACCCGCCAGGAGAACCGCATCGCCGTGATGGCGGCGCAGGGCCTGACCAACCGCGAGATCGCGACGGCCCTGCACCTCACGCGGCGGACGGTGGAGCTGCACCTGTCGGGGGCGTACCGCAAGCTCGGCATCCCCGGGCGCGCGGAACTCGGTGGGGCGCTGGCGAAGTCTTCGTCGCGTGTGGACGGTCGCTGACCCGGTCCGCTCCCCGGTCGTCGCGGCCGCCGGATCCGCGCGCGTGGCCGTCGTTTAGCGTGAACAGGTGAACTTCTGGGCAGGCGCGGGCAGCCTGGTGCTCCTCGCCGCGGTGCTGGTCTTCGCCATCGTCCGGCCGCGCGGCTGGCCCGAGGCCGTCGCCGCGGTGCCCGCCGCGGGTATCGCCCTCCTGCTCGGGCTCGTCAAACCGGGCGCCGCCGGGCAGCGGGCCGTGGAAATCCTGCCCACACTGGGCTTTCTCGCCGCCATCCTCCTTTTGTCCTTTTTGGCCAGTGTGGACGGGGTCTTCGCCTGGCTCGGCAACCGGCTCGCCGAGGCGTGCCACGGCCGGCCGCGCCGGTTGCTCGTGCTGACCTTCGCCGCCGCGGCCGGGGTCACCGCCATCCTCAGCCTCGACGCCACCGTCGTGCTGCTCACCCCGGTCGTCCTCGCGACGGCGACCAGCCTGGAACTGCCCGCCCGGCCGCACGTCTACGCCTGCGCGCACCTGGCCAACTCCGCGTCGACGCTGCTGCCCGTCTCCAACCTGACCAACCTGCTCGCCTTCGCCTCGTCGGGGCTGACCTTCGCCGGGTTCACCGCGCTGATGGCGCTGCCGTGGCTGGTCACCCTGGCCATCGAACTGGTCGTCTTCCTGCGGTTCTTCGCCGCCGACCTGCGGCCGCGCGAAACGCCCGAACCGCGTCAGCACCTCGAGACGCCGACGTTCGCGCTGGTCATCCTCGGCCTGACGCTCGTCGGCTTCGCGGTCGGGCAGCTCGGGCACGTCGAGCCGGTGTGGATCGCCGCGCTGGCCGCGCTGATCCTCGGCGTGCGCGCGCTCGCGCAGGGCAAGATCCGGCCGTGGCAGCTGGTCAGCGAGGCGGCGCCTCAGTTGTGCCTGTTCGTGCTGGGGCTCGCCGTGGTGGTGGAGGCCGTTTCGGAGCACGTCCTCGGCGGCCTGCTGCGCGACATCCTGCCGTCGTCGACCGGCCTGCTCGACCTCCTGGTGGCGGCCGGGGTGGCGGCGCTGCTGGCCAACCTGGTCAACAACCTCCCGGCGACGCTCATCCTGCTGTCCGTGCTGGGCCCGCACCCGGCGCCCGGCGTGCTGCTGGCGGTGCTCCTGGGGGTGAACATCGGCCCGAACGCGACCTACCTCGGCTCGCTGGCGACCCTCCTGTGGCGCCGGACGCTCCCGAAGCCACCCTCGGCCCGGACTTTCCACGCGCTGGGCGCCCTCACGACGCCGCTGTGCCTGGCCGCGGCCACCGTCGCGCTTTGGCTGGGGCTCGGCCTGGCCTCCTGACCGGGCATCACGCGTGATCGGACAGGCATCACGCGTGATCAGGCGGGCATCAGCTGGGCATGGTGATCGTCTGGCCCGGCTTCATCGTCGCGCCGCAGTCGTCCAGCGGGCCGCCGAAGCGGTCCGCGGCCACCGCCGGGATCGTCTTGGCCGCGTAGTCCTGGGCCGCCTTGAGCTTGGCCTGGTCCGTGATCGCGTCGCGGCGGACCCAGTCGCCGTTGCGGAGGCCCTCGATCGGGGACGAATAGATCAGCACGTAGTCGCGGTCCAGCCGCGAGTCGAGCGCGATGCCGTTGCCCGCCGCCCAGGGGCCCCACGAGTGGATGAACGTCGGCTTGACCGTGTCGAACACGTAGTTGCGCAGGCCCGCGAGGTCGTTGTCGTGCACCAGGTCGGCGATCGGCTTGTTGACCAGACCCGCCATGTCGACCAGCTCGAGCCGGCTGGTCATCGACGAGCCGCCGAGGTCCGGCAGCAGCAGTGACGCCTTCTGCAGGCCCAGGATGTCGGCGTAGGTGTTGAAGCCGCGGCCGAAGCGGTCGGCCACCAGGCACGCCGTGATGTTCGGGTTCTTCGCGAACTTGTCCGCCGCGGCCGCGAAGCCGACCGCCGACGGGACGAACGCCCCCACCAGCACCACGATGACGCCGACCCGCAGCAACGCCTGCCGGTGCCGCAGCAGCTCACCCGCCGAGAGCGTGCCCGCGATCACGGCCAGCGGCCAGATCGGGCTGGCGAACCGGTGCTGGTACATCCAGTCCGCCACCATCACGCCGTACGCGACGATCCCCAGCCCCAGCGGCACCAGCAACGCGACCAGCGAACGCCGCCACGGCGCCTTGACCAGCGCGAACCCGATCACCAGAGCGAGCACGACGACACCGGCCCAGCCCGCGTAGCCGACCAGCTCGAACGGCCGCTTGACGGCGTCGAACCCGGGCAGGCCCTGCTGCTTCGCCACCGACGGGTTGGCCAGCAGCCGCCCGAACTCCGAATGCCGCCAGAGGACGTACCCGCCGAACGGCACCGCGAACGCCGCCACCGACAGCAGCGCCAGCCGGAAGCTCTTCCAGAACAGGCCGCCGCGCAGCAGGAACAACGCCGCCAGCGGGTACGCGCCCGCGTAGATCAGGCCTTCCGGGCGGGTCAGCGCGGCGAAGGCCACCATGACCCCGGCCCACAGCGCGACCTTCGGCGTCAGCAGCTTGTCTCGCTTCACCGAGACGAACAGCGTCACGCCGAGGGTGACGACCGCGAACGCGAACAGCGAGTTCTCCAGGCCGGACACGACCCAGATGACGTAGGACGGGATCGTCGCCAGCGTCAGGCCGGCGATCAGCGTCACCAGCCAGGCGAAGCGGGTGAAGATCTGCTTCGCGGCGATGTAGCAGGCCGTCAGGACGCCGCCGGTGAACAGCAGGCCGAGCGCCTTGGGGAACAGCACGTAGTCCGGGAGCCCGAAGAGCGAACCGTGGTCGAAGAGGCCGACGAGCTTGCCGAGGCCGAGCAGCACCATCCACGTCGGGTCGGAAAAGCCCTCGACCGGCGGGGCGCCCGGCTGCAGCACCGGGCCGAGGCCGTCGGCGAAGCTGCGGGCGTAGGAGAAGGTGATGGCGGCGTCGTCGACGATCCAGTGGCCGTAGCGGGTGGCGTGGACGGCGACCGCCGCGACGCCGGCGAGCACGGCCAGCACCGGCGCCAGGCGTGCGCCCCACCCGCGGGTGGCCGTGGTGGTGGCCGGGTCCTCGGGGACGTCGCTCGGTGAGGTCTCGGTGAGTGCGCTAGCCGTCATGTCCTCGTCACTGTTCCGCCCGCAGGCTTCTGCCGGTGGGATACGCGCGAGCTGGCGCCCCCTGAGTGGATCCGTCGGCGGATCCGCCACCGCGGCGACGCGGTCGAGACACTGTAGCCAATACCCCATCCGGGGTCCGCCACGCGTCGGTGTTGAGCGTGATCCACCCCACATTTTCCCCGGTCAGCCGAGGTGCGAGGTGTCGTTCGCGAGGCGGACCGAAGCGTTCCCGTCCGGGTAGAACTCGACGATCGACAGCGACGCCAGGTCCAGGTGCAACCGGAACAGCAGCTGCGGTCCGGCGTCGAGGCCCATCCGGAGCAGGGTCTTGATCGGCGTCACGTGGCTGACCAGCACCAACGTCTTGCCGCCGTGCTGCGCGATGAGCTCGTCGCGGGCCTTGCGGACGCGCCGGTGGACGACGTCGAAGCTCTCGCCGCCGGGCGGCGGCACCGAGCTGTCGCCCAGCCACGACCGGTGCAGTTCGGGGTCGCGGTCGGCCGCCTCGGCGAACGTCAGGCCCTCCCACTCGCCGAAGTCGGTCTCGATCAGGCCGGGGTGGGTCTCGACGCGGCCGCCGAGCGCGTCGGCGACGGCCTGCGCGGTCTGCTTCGTGCGGGTGAGCGGCGAGGAGATGATCGGGACGGCCTCGCCGTCGACGACCAGGCCGTCCGTCGCGGCCAGCCGCTTCGCCGCCGCGGCGGCCTGCGACCGGCCCAGTTCGGTGAGCGGGACGTCGCCGCGGCCGGAGTAGCGGCGCAGCGCCGACATCTCGGTCTGGCCGTGGCGCAGCAGGAGCAGCCGGGTCGAGGTGCCCTTCGCGCCGGTCCAGGCCACCGTGGAGCGGTCCGGTTTGCGGGTCGGCAGCTTCGGCAGGGCCGGCTTGCCGGCCGCCGCGTCCATGGCCTCGTTGGCCAGCCGGTCGGCGTGGGAGTTCTGCGCGCGCGGGATCCACTCGTACGCGACGCGGGAAAAGCCCGCGGCCAGCTCCTTGGCCCGCTCGGCCAGCGGCTGCATGTCCGGGTGCTTGATCTTCCAGCGCCCGGACATCTGCTCCACCACGAGCTTCGAGTCCATCCGGACGTCCACAGTGGACGCGCCGAGCTCGGCCGCGGCGGCCAGGCCGGCGATCAGCCCGTTGTACTCGGCGACGTTGTTGGTGACGACGCCGAGGCTTTCCTTGCGCTCGGCGAGGACCTCGCCGTCGCTGTCCTTCACCACGGCGCCGTAGCCGGCCGGCCCCGGGTTTCCTCGGGAGCCGCCGTCGGCCTCGATGATGACGTGCGACGTCACAGACCCGACTCCAAGGTCCGGACCAGGATCGCGCCGCAGTTCTCGCACTGGATGACGTCGTCCTCCGGGGCGGCCTTGATCTCGCTCACCGTGTTGCGGTCGAGCTCCAGCTGGCAGGCGCCGCAGCGGCGGGCGCGCAGCAGGGCGGCGCCGATGCCCTTGTGCTCGCGGACCCGCTCGTACAGCTTGAGCAGCGGTTCCGGGAAGCGCGGCGCCAGCTTCTCGCGGTCCTCGGTGCGGCGGGCGCGGGTGGTGTCGAGGTCCTTGAACGCCTCGTCGCGGCGGCCGATCGCGGCGGCGACCTCGGCCTCGGCCTTGTCGACCTCGGCGCCGGTGCGCTGCGCGTCCAGGCCGAGGGCCTCGCGCTGCTCCATCAGCTCCAGCAGGTCGTCCTCCAGCGCGCTCTGGCGGCGCTCCAGCGACTGCAGCTCGTGCTCGATGTCGGTCATCTGCTTGGAGTTGACCGAGCCCGACGCCAGGAGCTTGCGGTCGCGTTCCTCGCGGGCACGCACCGACTCGATCTCCTTCTCCTGCCGGGCGATCTCGCGGTCGAGGTCGGAGGCGGCGGTCTCCACCGACACGAGCGCGTCGCGGCGCTCGCGGACGGTCTTCTCCCCCGCGTCGATCTCGGCCAGCTCCGGCAGGGTGCGGCGGCGGTGCGCGGTGCGCGAGAGCTCGGCGTCCACCTTGGCGAGCTCGAGCAACTGGCGCTGCACGGCGGGTTCGGCCTTCACGGTGCTCCTCTTAGCTAGATGTGCGCTCGGCGCGGACGGTCCACGGGTCGGTGCACCGCGTGGACACGTGAACGTCAACGCTACCCGCAAACGCCTCCGCCACGAGCGCCGAGGCTTGCCCGCACCAGGGCCACTCGCTGGCCCAGTGGGTCAGCCCGACCAGCGCGGGCACCGGGCCGCGGCCCGCGAGGTGCTCACCGGCGGGGTGATGCCGCAGGTCGGCGGTCACGAAGGCGTCGACACCGGCCGCGGTGGCCTGCTTCAGGTAGGAGTCGCCGGCGCCGCCGGAGACGGCGACCGTGCGGATCGGGCGGTCCGCGTCGCCCGCGCCGAGCACCCCCGGCACGGTCGCGGGCAGGGCGTCGGCGACGCGCTGGACGAAGACCGCGAACGGCTCCGGCTCGGGCAGTTCGCCGAGGCGGCCGATGCCGGTGACGCCGTCGGCGTTCGGCTCCAGCGGGCCGGTCACCCTCAGGCCGATGGCCGCGGCGAGGGCGTCGGAGACGCCGGGGTCAGCCGAGTCGGCGTTGGTGTGCGCGCAGAGGAGGGCGATGCCGCCGCGGATCATCCGGTGCACGAGACCGCCCTTGGCGGTGTCGGCGGGCACGCCGTGCACGCCGCGCAGCAGCAGCGGGTGGTGGGCGACGATCAGCTGCGCGCCGAGTTCGACGGCTTCGTCGACGGTCTCGGCGACCGGGTCCACGCAGAACAGCACGCGGCTGACGGGTTCGCCGGGGTCGCCACAGACGAGACCGACGGCGTCCCACGACTCGGCGAGCGCGGGCGGGTACGCCCGTTCCAGGACGGTGATGATTTCGGCGAGCGCGGGCATCCGGTGATTTTGGCATGCACGCACCCGGCGGCGGTGCGGGCCGGTTCCGGGCAGGGGCGCCGCGGCGGCGGCGGGCCGCCGCGGGCGCCGGATGGGATCAGTTGCAGTTGCCGCAGCAGCCGCAGCCCTGGCCGGTGCACTTCGAGCAGCACCCGTGCATGATCGCTCTCCTTCCGGTTCGCGTCCTCGCCCGACCGACGCTAAGTGGCCGCCGCAGGCCACGGATACCGCCGAGCGGGCGGGTGACGGGGTGAACCCGCCGGTTACACACGGCCCGCGCCGACGCCCTTCGCGGGCATCACACGTGACCCGAGGGGCATCACGTGTGTCTGGAGGGGCATCACATGTGATTGGAGGGGCATCGGGCCGATGCCCGCTCAGTCACGCGTGATGCCCCGCTGATCACGCGCGATGCCCCGCTGATCACGCGTGATGCCCGGCTGATCACGTGTGATGCCCCTCCGGTCACGGCCGGCCGGGGTGGGGTGGCGGGGGCGGTGGTTAGGCTCGGGGTGTGACGCACATCGTCTTCGTCTGCTCGGGCAACATTTGCCGCTCTCCGATGGCCGAGCTGGTTTTCCGGGCGCGGCTCGAGGAGGCCGGGCTCGGCGACGCCGTGCGCGTGACCAGTGCCGGTACCGGCCCGTGGCACGCCGGGGAGCCCGCCGACAAGCGCGCCCGCGCGACGCTGAAGGCGCACGGCTATCCCACGTCGCACGTCGCGTCCGAAGTGTCCGGTGAGGACCTCGCCGCCGATCTCCTGCTGGCCGCCGACGAAGGGCACCTCGGCTTCCTGCGGTCGCGGGTCGACGACCCGGCGAAGGTGCGGCTGCTGCGGTCGTTCGACCCGTCGGCGCCCGAGGGCGCGGAGGTCCCGGACCCCTATTACGGCGGTGACGACGGCTTCGAAGACGTCCTCGGCATGATCGAGCGCGCGGTGCCCGGTTTGCTGGATTGGGTGCGTTCGCGGAGGTAGGGGTCACGGCCCGCCCGGCGGCACGGGCTACCGTGGTGGGGTGCGGTTGCGGTTCCTGCTCCGGCCCGGGTGGCTGGCCCTGACGGCGGTGGTGTTCACCTTCGCCGTCTGCTGCTTCACCCTCCTTTCGCCGTGGCAGTTCAGCCGCAACACCGAGCGCGAGCAGCAGAACTCCGCGCTCGAAGCCTCCTTCACCGCCGCGCCGCTGCCGCTGGCGCAGCTGCTGCCGCCGGGGAGCGCGCCCGATCAGCACACCGAGTGGCACCTCGTGTCGATCACCGGCCGGTACCTGCCGGACAAGGAGGTCGTCGCGCGGCTGCGGACGGTCCAGGGCGAGGGCGCGTTCGAGGTCCTGACGCCGATGCGGACCACCGACGGCACGGTCGTGCTGATCGACCGCGGCTACGTCCGGCTGGACAGCAAGTCCGGCGCGCTGCCGTTCGCCCCGCCGCCGGCCGGGACGGTTTCCGTGACGGCCCGGGTGCGCGCGAACGAGACCGACCCGAAGAACCGCGACGCGTTCGCCGACGCCTCGACCGGCGGGCAGCTGCAGAGCTACGTCGTCGATTCGCGGGTCGTGGCGCGGGCGGGCCGGATCGACATCCGGCCCGGGTACTTCCAGCTCGACGTCGGCCAGCCCGGCGTGCTCGGCGCGCTGCCGCTGCCGCAGACCGACTCGGGGCCGTTCCTGTCCTACGCGCTGCAGTGGATCGCGTTCGGCGCGATGGCGCTGCTGGGCTGGCTGTACTTCACCGTCCGCGAGCTGAAGCCGGGCGGGGCGCTGGACGCCTCCGAGGCGCCGACGCAGCGGCGGAAGTCCGTCGCGGAGATCCTCGCGGAAGACGAACTCGCCGAAAGTGGCCATCAGAAGTAGCCCGGAACTGGCCCTCTGACGAGGCCACTCCGGTCGGCGATACTCGGGTCATGCTGATCCACCCGTGGGACGCCGCCTCCGATGCCGAGTGGCGGGAGTGGCTGTCCTCGCACGACTTCGGCCAGCTGATCGCCGGCGGCCGGGGCCGCGACCTCCCGGTGGTGACGCCGGCGCACTTCGCGTTCGACGGCGACCGCACGGTCGTCACGCACCTCGCCCGCCCGAACCCGATCTGGCCGTTGCTGGAAGAGCACCCTCGGGCGCTGCTGGCGGTGGTCGGGGACTACACCTACATCCGGGCGGACTGGAACACGGACGCGGACCCGGCGTACGGCGTGCCGACGTCGTACTACGCGACGGTGCAACTCGAAGGGGACGTCCGGCTGGTCGACGACCCGGCGGCGAAAGCGACCCTGCTCGACAAGCAGCTGCGGCACTTCGAGCCGGACGGCGCCCGGGCGCCGGTGAGCGCCGGCGCCGAGGCCCCGGACCGGCGGCTGCTGCCGGGCATCCGCGGGATCGAGTTCACGATCACCGGGGTCCGGGCGAAGTTCAAGTTCGGCGGCAACAAGACGGCGGATGACCGCGAGCGGATCGGGGCACGGCTGGCCGAACGGGCCGGGCCGCTGGACGCGGAGGCACGGTCGCAGCTGCGCCGCCGCGGCTGAGGGCGGCCCCAGCCGCGGCGCGCGGGTCAGCCGCCGCAGGCCGGCACCGGGAGCACGTCCACGAAGCCGTGGATGGTCTCGCCGGTGGCGTGGTTCAGCGCGTCGGCGGTCATGTGCTGGGTGACGCCCGGCTGGTTGGCGGTCGCGTGCTGCTCGCGGATCCCCGTGGTGGTCGAGACGTCGTCGCCGGTGAAGAAGACCTTGCCGTTGTCGGCGAAGGTGATGGTCCAGAGCTGGCCGGCGATGTTCGTGTGGATCTCGAACTCCTCCCCCACGACGAACGAGCCGCCGGGGCCGTCGTCGTCGTGCTTGGACTTCAGCGTGAACGACGTGCCCAGGCTGCCGTGGCCGTCCTGCTCGTAGGTGGGACCGCAGCGCCGGCTCTTGGCGTCGGCGGTCCCGGTGACCAGCAGCGTGAGCAGGCTCGCGGCGGTCAGTCCGGCCGCAATGTGCTTGTACCGCAAGAGTTCCTCCCAGTATTCGGCGAAGCGTTGCCTACGCTCGTCGATACGGGAGGGGGTTACACGGCCCGGGGCCGGCGGCCGCCCGCCGGCGCGCCCGGCGCGGGGGGGGCGGGCCGCCCAACGGCGCCCGGAGGTCCCCAGCGGGGGTGGGGGCCCCGTGCAGGC
>NZ_JBEXKX010000063.1:0-42728 GCF_040609695.1 Amycolatopsis sp. NPDC004625 | reverse complement strand
GTTTTTTTCGTGGTTGGTGGGGTTTTTTTTGTGGTTGTCTTATATCGGGTGGGCCCGGCCCATTTAAAACACTACATATCCCGTTTTCTTTTTTTTTTTTTTTTGGGGGGGGGGGGGGCGCGCCCCCCCCACCACACTGTCCCTCTGCGCGCTACCCGCGCAGGCCCAGCCGCTGTCCAGCGCACCGTATGGCTCGTACGCCAATGAAGGTGACTTCCCCTCAAGCGGCTCGTGCCCGCACGGGAGCTTCTTCGTGGTCGCCCAGGGCGGCGGGCTGTTCGTCGGCGTCGACGGTCTCTGGCACTCGATGCACGTGAACCTGCTCTACGACGACGCGTGTGGCGCCATCGCCGAGACCAAGGACCTCACCTCGCCCGGAGGAACCGGCTCGCCGCGCTGCGCGGCCTACATCGACCGGTCCGACGACGGCGGCAACACCTGGGTCAACGAAGTCGAAGCCATGTCCGCCGGAGACGGCGAAACGCGGATCGCCAACGACCTCAACGGCCGCCTCGCCCGCGGCTCGGTCGTGTGCACCACCGGAGTAGGGAATCCCAGCGTCGTGGGCCAGACCAGCTGGTACTGACCGACCGGGTCCGAAACCCCGGAATCCTCGGCCTCCGGCAGCGGAGAACCCTGACACGAAAGCGAGAACTTTCGCCATGCGCGGAATGCGGAGAATCGCCGGCCTCGGCGCGGCCGCCCTCATGGTGGCCGCGGGCATCCTCGTGGCCGGCCCGGTCGGCACGGCGAGCGCCACCAGCGCCGACTGCAGCGGCGGCGCCAACGGCTTCACCGACATCCCGGACACCCTCACCGGGACGGCGGTCGGCGCGGGGTCTGTTTCCAACGCCTTCGGTGAGAGCGCCGCCTACTATCAGGAAACCGGCACGGTAGGCGGCCCCCAGATGGGCTGGGGCTACCTCACCAGCCACATGGGCGAGTACACCATCGCCCGGGTGTGGATGGACGTCAGCAACGACGGCGGCGCGACCTGGATCCAATGCGGCCCGTTCAGCAGGTACCTGAGCGGCACTCTCACGACAGCCGCCTACCCGACGAGTGCGGCACCGGGCCGACGCTTCCGCACCTGCGCGTCGATCACCGGGACCGACGGCAACATGGACTGCCTCGGTTGGTGGTGATCCACCGGGCCAGTGCGCGCCCTCGGCCGCGGAATTCCTCCGCGGCCGAGGGCGCAACGCCGCCGCACAGGAGTCCGAGAACTTCCGGTTCGGTAGCCAAGGACCGAACCGGACCGCCGAGCAGAATCCCGTGTGCCGGTCGTCGAGTCGCTTCTCGGTGAACTTTCCCAACGTGCGCGAGGAGGCCCTGCCCCGGGTCGTCGCCGCGGGCGCGCCGCGGGTCAGCAAGACGGTGGTGGTGATCACCGGCGGGATCAGCGACTCTCGCTCCAGCGAGAACGTCCCCGCCCCGCACTTCGGCGGCTCTGCGAGAAGACCGCCGCGACGCTGACCAAGGCCGATAAGCTCGGCGTCGAAGTCGTCGACCAAGGCGATCATCTGGCAGCACCTCATGGACGCCGGCCACGCATGGCCTGGGGCCGCCGACCCTCCGCGTCCGACGATGTTCGCCGTCTACCGGTCAGCCTGCGCCGAGGCAGATGAAGGGCGCAGAAACGGATCGACGGCGACGGTGCCGGCCAACGCCGATGCGGGGCTTTCGCGGCCTGCGATGGCATGGTGGTAGTCGTCCATCGCTGCCGATGCGAAGTCACCGACTCGGCTCGTCGGCGCGATCACCGTCTTCGAACCGCCGACCAGCAACGCACCGGCGAAGTTGAACTTGGTTTCCGGCTCGCTCTCGTCCCCGCAGGTCGCGCTCAATTGCCGATGACCTTCAAGGCGGATTAGCAGATCGCGGACTTTGCCATCCGGGCGATTCGACTGAGATGGCCGCCTCAGCTTCGGCCGCGAAGCTCCCATGGTGGGACCTGCTCCACCCGCCGCGTATCACCCAGACAGCCCAAAGACCAACGCGTGCTGATGCCAATTGTCGGTCGTTCAGGAACACAGTGTTCGCCAGCCACTCGCGCGATAACCTGTTCCACTTCCGCGCTGCAGCCGAGGACGATCCGCCTGGTACGCGCTCACATGCCGACGGGCACACTACCGGCGACGTCCCATCGTTGTCTTCGCGTCCGGATGGTGATCCAGAGTGTGCGACGGGGTGGTCCCTTCCTGGACAGCTGCTAGCTGAAGATCACGAAGGAGGACACCAAGCGGTGGCCGACGAGCAAGCAACTGAGCTATCGAGACCGGGGGTCTCTGTTGCATTGATCTCGCCAACGGGCGAGGTTGCTGCGGACGGTCAAGGTGTCGGGATGATCTGGACCGAGCACCCGCATGCTGTCGGTGAGCAACTTTCCGTAGGCGGCGGCTGCGCCTGCCGGGTCACCCGCCTGACCTCGCCAACGGGCGAGGTTGCTGCGAGCGGTCAGGGTATGAGGGTGGTCGGGGCCGAGCACCCGCACGCTGTCGGTGACCAACTCTTCGTAGGCGGCGGCTGCGCCTGCCGGGTCACCTGCTTTACCTCGCCAGTGGGCGAGGTTGCTGCGGGCGGTCAGGGTGTGGGGATGGTCGGGGCCGAGCACCCGCGTGCGGTCGGTGAGCAACTCTTCGCAGGCTGAGGCTGCACCAGCCGGGTCACCCGCCTCACCTCGCCAACGGGCGAGATTGCTGCGGGCGGTCAAGGTATGAGGGTGGTCGGGGCCGAGCACCCGCACGCTGTCGGTGAGTAGCCTTTCGAAGGCGGCGGCTGCGCCGGCCGGGTCACCGGCCCTGCCTCGCCAGTGCGCGAGGTTGTTGCGCGCGGTCAAGGTGTCGGGATGGTCCGGGCTGAGCACTCGCATGCTGTCGGTGAGCAACTTCTCGCAGGCTGAGGCTGCGCCAGCCATGTCACCAGCCCTGCCTCGCCAGTGCGCGAGGTCGCTGCGGGCGGTCAGGGTATGAGGGTGGTCAGGGCCGAGCACTCGTACACTGTCGGTAAGAAGCCTTTCGCAAGCCGAAGCTGCACCGGCTGGGTCGCCGGCCCTGCCTCGCCAGTGCGCGAGGTCGCTGCGGGCGGTCAAGGTATGAGGGTGGTCAGGGCCGAGCACTCGTACAGTGTCGGTAAGTAGCCTTTCGAAGGCGGCGGCTGCGCCGGCCGGGTCGCCCGCCTCGCCCTGCCAACGGGCGAGGTTGCCGCGCGCAATCAGGGTGTCGGGATGGTCCGAACCCAGCTGCTCCGTCGCGATAGCGTGGAGCTGGTGAAAATAGTTTCTAGCCTCGGCAACCAACCCTTTGTTCCCGAGGCTGTTCCCCATTTGGAACAACACGGCATGCCCGCTGGGCTTCCACATGTGGTCTCCGGCGGCCTCCGCCAGCGCCTCGGTGTTGGCGCGCAGCACCTGTCCCAGCGTGGTGTCGCGTTCTGGGTGTGGCCAGATGCCCAGCAGTGCTTCTCCCACCGCGTTCGTCAGCTCCGCGAGCCGTGGACCGGGCAGGGGGTCGCGGGTGGCGCGCTGTACCAGCGCGTGTACCCGTACCGTCCGAGTATCCGAACGCGGATCCAGAGTGATCAGGTTCAACCGGTGCAGGCATCCCAGCCCATCACGGGCATTTTCGACATCGACCTCTCGTCCGGTGTGGCGAGCGAGCAGGCCGGTGACTGCCGGGGTGGTGAACACTGCGGCGGGGATGCCGTTGGGGTCTAGGACGCTGGCCACCTCCAGCAACGCCCCCGCGGTCCCGGCCGGTTGCAACCGGTTGGCCTGCTCGACCGACAACGACCATGTCGTGGCCACGGTCGCGCGATGCTCGTCAGGCAGCTCGTCGGGCTCTGGTAGCAGCGACGACAAGCTCCGTCGGCGGCTGGTCCATCGTGCTAGGTAGTCGGTGCAGCACAGGCCCCGGTCGAGCATGTACGCAGCGGACTGCGCCAACGCCAACGGCAGGCACCCCAGCTCAGTCGCCAGTTCGGCCGCCCCCTCAGCCAGGTGCGGCTGGCCTGCCAGCGCGGCACTTAGGTACGCCTCGGCTTCCCCTGGGGTGAATACGTCGACCTCGATCAGGCAACGACCGTGTCCGCGTAGCGCAGCGTCACGGCGCCGAGTAGTCACCACCACCCGCCCAGCAGGAGCAGCCGGCGGCCACAGGCCGCGCAGATCGGCCGGATTCTGCACGTCATCAAGCACCAACAGCCACCGCGCTGAACTTGCGCCCAGCCATTCCAGCAACCGCCGCGCCCCCTGTTCGGGGTCGGTGTCCTCGATACCGGTCAGGTCGGCGGCCACCCGGGCAAAGTTGGATACGATCCCCTCCCGCGAGCTTGCCGTCACCCACACCCACAGATCAACCTCCTCGGCGGCCCAGAGTCGCTGGGCGTAATCCAGCGCGACCTGCGTCTTTCCAATTCCGCCCAAACCGGACACCACACCCGTGTGCACAGGCGGCTGGCCGGTAAGCACTGCAGCGTTCCCGCGCTTCAAGGCATGCTCCAGCCGGCGTGCCGTCTCAGTCCGACTTTGAAAGGCAGCTGCCTGCTGAGGTGGGATCCCAGCCCGATACGGCAGCGACACCGCCTTGCGGCCCTGCTGGTGAACGTGCACGTCGCCTTTGATGACACCAGCTTGAACCAGACTCCCGGACACCTCTCCGGCCACGTGGTTAACCGGGCCGTCCTCCGGAGGCACGTTGGGGAGGTCACTCATCGATCTAGTATCCCAACCTGGCCCGCCATAGAGCGCGCGAACCGAAATGCTGCCCTAGATGGCGGAATATCGACTACGCGAACCGATGACAGCCTGCCAAAGATCACGATTCTTGACTTAACGTCAACCACCCCGAGAATCGTCAGATTCTTGGCATGAGCGCGCGTCTTGGCGCCTTCTACACCGCACTCACCCCAACGGCACGGCCTCACCGACCTCTTCCGCGCCCTGCACCCGACCGCCGTCGAACACAGCTGGACCCGCCGCGCCGAACTCGGCTACCGCTACGACCACGCCCACGCCTCCACCCCACTTCTCCCCCGGCTCGCCAGCTGCGCCTACGTCCACAACACTCGAGCCGGGAACCCCGCCCTCACGGACCATTCGGGACTCGCCGTCCAGCTGACGCTGACCGCGCTCGCGCCGCTGATAACGTCCGACCCGGCCGCGGACCGCGAGGCAACACTGTTCTAGCCAGGGTGCTCGTGCCGGCCGCCATATCAGCCGCCGAGTACGAGGACCCACCGGATGACCGCCGCCAGCGAACTGGCCCTGCGAGTCGGCGCCCGCGTCCTGCTCCTCAACCGCGACGACGAAGTGCTGCTCATCCACGCCCGCGACCCCGACGATCCTGACCACCACTGGTGGGAGCTCCCCGGCGGCGGCCGGGACCCGGGCGAGGAGCTCGAGGATACCGCCCGCCGGGAGATCGCCGAGGAAACCGGCCTCGTCGTCGACGAGATCGGCCGCAAGCTCTGGACCCGCGAAAGCCGCTTCACTTACCGCGGCCGCGAGCATCACCGCCTCGACCACGTCTACCTCGCCCGCACCGACCGGGACGCACCGCAGGTCGCGCTCCGCCATACCGCCAACGAACGCGTCGGTCTGATCGAGCGTCGCTGGTGGTCGGCCGCCGCGGTCTCGGCCTGCCGCGACAAGCTCCTGCCTGCGGAGTTGCCCGACCTCCTGGGGGCACTCCTCGACGATCGCTTCCCGCTCGCTCCCGTGGCCCTCACCGCGTGATGTCGACCGCGCCGGCGTGGGTGCGGCGCACCGAACCCTCACCCGGCGGCTCCAGCAGGCGCCGGGTTACCAACCGAGCCTAGCGGTGGCCTGGCGTGCCAAATTCTCGATTACAGCTGACGCCGGTGCCTTGCCGTCCGCCGTCGGTGTCACGGTGACGGCGAAGACCGACGGGCCTTTCATCGCCACCAACCACTCCGGCAGCCGACCCGCCCGCTCGCCGATCGCACTCACCGGCACCAGGACGCCGGGCGTCGAGTGCTCGTTGAGCTGCCGAAAGGCAGCCTGGTACTCCTCAAGCGCCGCCGAGTTCGAGGCGGCGGTGTGCACCTCGGCCTGGACCGACCGGCCGGGATCCGGACCTGCATTCTGCTGCCAGGTGCACATGTCGACGTCCACGGTCGTTCCGGCGAACCCGTTGGTCGCCCGGAAGAGATTGCCGAACGGCGCCTGCACCTGCCCGCCCCCCAAAGCGGCCCGCACTTCCTCCACCGTCAACAGATTGCAGGACGGCGCCGTCGGCAGGGTCGGCGGGGTGATGCCGGACGGGGTGGCTTCCGAACTCGCGACGGACGCGGTCGGCGGCACGGTCAGTTTGGGGATCCCGCCGCCGTCCGGCGGGCTCGCGCGGCACCCGGCAAGAACCAGCAACCAGGGAACCACCGTGCTGATCGAACGGGTGGAGCGGCGAAGTCGCGAGGTCGCGGAGGACATCTTCGTTCACCTCATCTTCCGGGTCGCCACGCGCCGTCCAAAAACCGGTACGGCTCCGTGATCAGCTCACCGATGGTGTCGAACGGGCGCTGGCTTGGGTTGGCCGACGCCCGTCCTTCCGCCGCCCCGTCCGGGCCGACCGTGTACTCGAAACTCCTCTCGCCGTCGTCCCCGCCGAGTTCGAGGCGCCAACGCGAATGAGACTTCAGGATGCTTCCGACGACGATGAGCGATTCGGTCGTGCCTTTCGCTATCCGCAGGTCCATGGTCGCCGCCACGTTACCGCCGTTGGGGAAAAAGGCCGGGGACCCCGCATCAAGGTCGAGATTCAGCAGGTGGGGCGGCACCGGCCCGCCACGCCCCGGACACGCGAGCAGGTTCAGCTTCGACGCGCCGCCGGCGACCAGGACCTGGTCCAACCTCGCGCGATCGACCTTCACATCCGACGCGAGCGCCGTGATGTCCACCTTGGCCACCGACGTGCCGGCGTCCAAGCCGTTGATGGGGGCATCGTGTGCCCAGTGGTGCCGGTTCGTGCAGGTGTCCTGCCCTCCCGGAGGCGGTGGCACCTGGGTGATGGGCAGGGCTGTGGCGTAGTTGCCCATGGCGTCGCGCAAAGGGGGAGTGGATACCAGTTCGTCCGGATCGGACTGGACATCGATCCTGACCAAGGGACCCCCGGAGGCCGACACGGCAAACCAGGTCACGCCGGCTGCGATGAGGATCACGACAGTACCGACCGCAAGGTAGACCAGGACTTTTCTACGGGGCCGTGGAGGTTTTCCCGGCGTGCCCGCAGGAGGTGGAGGCGTCGGCAGCTCGCCCCGTACGCCTCCCGACTCGTAGTCCTTGACCCGGTAGTGGTATTCCTTCCACGCTTTGACGTCGCTCGCCGCCCCTCCGCAGACTTCGATGATCTTCAAAGCCCAGGCCAGTCGGCTGTCGGAAGCCTTCCAGTCGCGCGAGTTCGTCAGCTGTCCTGAGACCGTGGGCGCTGAGCAGCTCAGTCTCTCGGCCAGTTCTCCGCGGTTGATTCGGGCGATCACGTCCGGCCACATCGCCAGAGCAACTTGCCGGACGAAGTGCCACCGTCGCCGACCGAGATCGGCTTGTCACCTTCGTTGAACGCCGCCTTCGGGCAGCCAGGCTCGGACAATCAACGCGAAGCCGCTATCGCGGCAACGAGTTCCCCGCGGGCGTCCGTCGGCAGCGCGGAGAAGATGTCCAGCACTGCCGACAGCGGCATGGCTCCGTGGCTCTCCACCACGGCGTCGAGAGGAACATCAGGCAGGTGGCGCTGCAGGATGGCGATGATCCTGCCCCAGTCCGCAGCATCGCCGGCGAGGGCTTCGACCGGGGTGTCGAGGGTGAGTTCGTCCGTCCGCCGCGATGCCGCGTAGGTCCAGCTGTGCTCCCCCGGACCCACCCGGTGCGAGTCGTCGGCCGGGTGCAGCGGGAGTTCGACGGTCGCGGTCGTCCCGGGCGGCACGACCACCCTGAGCGTCATCGTTTCGTCCTTGCGCTGCCATTCGACCGCGATGCGGCCACGAGGGGGCTCGTGTGCCGCTCTCGCGAACGTGAGGTCACCGCCAGGCTGGGGTGCCAGTCGTACGATGCGGTAGCCGGGGCTCGTCGGCTCGATGCCCGCGACGACGGTGTGCAGCCAGTGCGCGACGGAGCCGAGGGCGTAGTGGTTGAGGGACGTCATTCCGGAGGGGTTGACGGTGCCGTCGGGTAGGATCCTGTCCCAGCGCTCCCAGATCGTCGTCGCGCCGCCGGTGACGGGATACAGGAACGAGGGCGCCTCCTGTTGTAGCAGTAGTGCGTACGCCACGTCCGTGTGGCCGGTGCGGGTCAGTGCCGGAGCGACGTGCGGCGTGCCGGCGAAACCGGTCGAGATCCGGAACCGGTCCCGGCGGACGATGTCCGCCAGCCGCTGCCCCGCGGTCCTCAGCTGGTCAGCGTCGAGAAGCTCGAACTGGATCGCGAGTGCGTACGCGGTCGCGCTCTCGTTCGTGATCCGGCCGTTCGGGGTCACGTACTCGGCGCGGAAGGCGGCGCGAACGCGCTCGGCGAGTGCGGTGAAGTGCCGCGCGTCTTCCCGGCGCTCCAGGGTGGACGCGGTGGCCGCCATTTCCCCGGCGACCTTGGCGAGGTACGCGGTGGCGACCAGGTGGGGATCGGTCTTCCCGCGCTTCGGGTCGTTCGGCGGCGCAGCGGGATCGAGCCAGTCCCCGAACTGGAAGCCGGCACTCCACAGGCCACGGTCGTCGAGAAGCGCCTCGACGCTCCGGGTGAAGGCGGCCATGGATTCGTAGCAGCGCCGCAGGATCCCGACGTCCCCGTACTCCCAGTAGAGGGTCCAGGGGAGGCTGACCGCGACGTCGCTCCACAGGGCCGTGGGCGCTTTGTAGGTGTGCTGCACGTCGGGGATCACGTACGGCACGAATCCGCAATCACGCTGTTCGGCGGCCAGGTCGTCGAGCCACGAGCGCAGGAAATCGGCGACGTCGTAGAGGCGGACCGCGGTCGGCGCGAACGCGTTGAGGTCGCCTGCGAAATATAGTCGCCGATGGTCGGCAAAGGACCACTGTGGCGGCCCACCGCAAGCAGTTGCTCGGGAGTGACACCCAGGCTCGCGAGGACGAGCCGAGCAGCTTCGACCTCGGCGCTCATCGTGGGATCCGACTCTCGGCCCGAAGCGCTTCGTGGTACGCGAGCAACATCGCATCGAGAGCAGAATCTGTGTACACCGCCAGCACATCGTTCGCGGGAAAGGCGGCGACGAGGACGAACTCGGCGCCACCGACGACGGAGAACCACTGGGCGTGCGATCACTCCCGTGTCCACTCTCGACGCAAGCCTGGCCGGCCTGGCCGCAGTCCTGGACGCCGCAGAAACCAGCGGGAACCCGTCGCCGTCGACACCATCCACCCTCGACTACATCACCGCAGCTACCTACGACACACCCGAGACCGGCCCTGGCAACACGCCCCCTGCGGCGCCACGCAGAAAATCGCCGAAGTCGTCGTCGACAACCTCACGACCTGATCGCGCTCAAACCCACCGCGAGGCGGGTGGCGAATAGTCAGTCCCCGACTTCGCCACGCCCGACGGTGGCCGTGTCTCCCTTCAGCGGTTCTGTGACAGCACCCCGGATCGTGCGGTCGACCGGGGAACCAGTCATCGCATCGCCGCAGGCGGCCGACAAATCGTCAAACTTCTCTTTCTACGGTTTGCGGTCACCAACCAACGGGGCCGAGGCGATCGACGAAGATCCCGGTCGGCCCGTCGGCGCCGAGGGTCGCGAGCTCAATGATCGGGTCGGTGCCCTCGGTGACCGTCAACTGGCCGGTGTGGTTGTTCATGTCGGTGGCGGTGTACTTGCGGTTGACGACCTCGCCGGGGGTGATGGCGTTGAACTTGATGTTCGGGAGCGCCTGGGCGTACCGGACGGTGATCATGTTCAGCGCCGCTTTCGACGAGCTGTAGGCGAGCTCGTGCATTTTCGAGACGGCCTGCGTCGGATCGGCCATGACCGTGAAAGAACCGCCGGCGCTGGACACCATCACCACCCGTGCATGGTCCGCCGCAGCCAGCAGGGGAAGGAACGCGTGCGTGACCCGGACCGGCCCATACACGTTGGTGTCGTAGACCGAACGGATCTCCTCGGCCGTCGCGTCCGCGGGCGGGACAGCGTTTCCCGGCGCGCCGGCGTTGTTGATCAACGCGTCCAGCCGGTCGGTGTGCTGTCGCACGAGATGCACGGCGCCGGCCACCGACTCGTCCGAGGTCACGTCGAGCGGAACCATGACCACGTTCGCACCACCGGCAGCCAGCTTGTCGACAGCCGCCTGACCCCGGCCTTCGTCTCGTGAGCCGAGGAAGATCGTCCAGCCCAGCTCACCGAGCCGCCGAGCCGATTCAAAACCGAGTCCCTTGTTGCCTCCGGTGATCAACACCGAGGTCTTCTCTTGGTTCGTCATGACCACCAGACACCGCTCTCCACTCGGCTGTGACCACATGTGAACGACATCACATGCCGATGAGAGTGGGGCTGGGAACCCGCCACCTCCCCGCCGAGGACTGGGTTCCGGGGACCCGGCCAGTCGGTGGTGGTGTCGGTGAGCGCGTGCGCGCCGAACGCGCGGATCGTGGTGAGCGCGACCATGACGACTGCCAAGGTGAGGCCAACGACGGCACGGACGTAGGCCGGCAGGCCACCGGGAAGCGCCCGCAGGGCGCCTAGAGCCTGTTTCAATGTCGTAGCCACTCGTTGATCGCCGCGATGTGCACGGTTGCCTCGTAGTGAACCGCGAGTTTGTCGAACCGTGTAGCCACACCTCGGTTGCGTTTGAGCCGGTTGATGCCGCACTCGACCGCGTGACGTTGCTTGTAGATCTCTGGGTCGAACGCTGGTGGCCGGCCACCAGCATGGCCGCGGTTGCGGCGATGCCGGACCTGATCAGCAGGCTGGGGAATGGTGCACGCGATCCCGCGCCGCCGCAGATAGGCCCGGTTGGCGCGGGAACTGTAGGCCTTGTCCGCCAGAACACGATCCGGCCTGCTCCGGCTCGCCCACCACCAACCCGGGCGACCCGGACCCGGGCCAGCACCGCCTCGAACTGCGGTGAATCACCGCGTTGACCGGCGGTCACCAACAACGACAATGGTTTCTGGCCTTGCTCGGTGGCCAGGTGCAGCGTGGTCGTGAAGCCTCCCCGCGACCGGCCCAGCGCGTGATCGGCCGGTTCGGGCTCGCCGATACCGCCGGGCGGTTCTTTCTGCAGCCCACCCTCGATGCGGGCGCCCGCGGCGTGCTGGTGCGCCCGGTTGATCGTGGAATCCACGCTCACCTCCCAGGTGATCAGTCCGGCGGCGTCGGCCCGGGTCTGCAGCCGGGCCAGGATCAGTGCCCATACACCGGTGCGCTGCCAGCGCCGGAACAGGCCGTAGACGGTTTGCCAGCAGCCGTAGGTGGGTGGGACGTCACGCCACGGCGAACCGACACGGACCCGCCAGCGGATGCCGTCCAGGAGCTGGCGTTTACTCCACAAGGGTGAGCGGCCGGGCTTCTTGCCGACGGGCAGCAGTGGTTCCAGGATCGCCCACTGCGCGTCGGTCAGGTCGGCTCGCCCTGTCGCCGCTAGGCTGGGCACGAGGTCTCCGGTGTTCTTGATCAGCTTGGTCGTTGATCGGTCTACCGGAGACCTCGTCTATTCGATCCAAGACACGCCGCACCCACCACGCCGGCCAGAAGCTCCGCTGGTCAGCACATCGAAACAGGCTCTAGGTGACCTGCGCCTCAGCGGGCAGGTGGACGGTGATGTCCAGCCCGCCGGCGGGCCGGGCGGCGATGACCATCTCGCCCCGGTGAGCGGCGACCACGGCGTCCACGATGGACAGGCCGAGACCGGTGCCCCGGTCGGTGTGGATCCGTGCGCCGTCGCCGCGGACGAACGGCTCCCGCAGCTGGTCGACGGTCTCCGCCGCGATCCGCGCGCCGCTGTTCCCGATACGGAGGAACGCCCGCCCGCCCGCGACGCCTGTGGCGATCTCGATGTGGCCGCCGGCATGGTTGTGGCGGACGGCGTTGTCAACCAGGTTGCCGCACATGCGTTCCAGCAGAACCGGTTCACCACGGACCGGCGCCGGCAGCAGGTCGGCCCGCACGGTGAGGGTGCCGCCATCGAGGCTGCTCTCCATGAGATCGGCGAGGTCCACGCGGTGCCGATGACCTGTGCCCGTCTGGCTGCGGGCCAGCGCCAGGAGCCCGTCGAGCGTGCGCTGGCTCTGCTCAACCGCGGTCCGGACGTCGCCGGTCATGGCCAGCAGTTCCTCGGTACCGGGTTGGCTGTCGAGGGTGACGTCTATGGCGGTGCGCATTGTGGTCAGCGGGGTGCGCAGCTCGTGGGCGGCGTTGGCGGTGAACATTCGCTGGCTCGCGAGCACCCGGTCGCGTTCGGTGACGCCCTCCTGGATGCGGTCCAGCATCCCGTTGATGGTGCTGGCCAGCGCGGCGAGCTCGTCGGTGGGCGTGGTGACCGGCACCCGCTCGGACAGGTTCTCCGCCGAGAGGCGTCGCGCGGTGGCGGAGATCGTGCGGATGGGCCGCAGCACCCGCCCGGCCACCAGCCACCCTAGGACCGTGGCGAGCACGGTCACCACCGCGAGCGCGATCGCGGCCTGGGTGACGAAATCGGCGAAGGTCACCTCCTTGACGGCTCCTGGCGGCATGGGCGGCAGCTCACCGGGCGCCGGTGACGGGGTGAGGGTGATGACGGATATCCGGTGGCCGGCGTTCCGGCGCATCAGCAGGTAGGTGAGGCCGGTCAGGAGGCTGCCGGCGGCGAGAACCAGCGCGGTGTACAGGACCGTTAGCCGACCGCGGGCGGTCATGTGACGATCCGGTAGCCTGCGCTTGGCACCGTCTCGATGAGCGGCGGGTCGCCGAGCTTGCGCCGTAGTGTGCCGACGGCGATCCGGACCGCGTTGGTGAACGGGTCGGCGTGCTCGTCCCACACCTTGTCTAGCAACGTCTCCGCGCTGACCACCGCGCCACCCGCGGCGAGCAACTGCTCGAGCACGCCGAACTCCTTGGGCGTCAGGTGGAGGAACCGGCCCGCGCGCTCCGCCGTACGCCGTACGGGGTCGAGCACCACGTCGCCGGCCCGCAGCACCGGTGGCGTCGCGGGCGCACTGCGCCGGGACAGCGCCCGCACCCTGGCGACGAGCTCGGAGAACGCGAACGGCTTGCCGAGGTAGTCGTCGGCGCCCAGGGTGAGTCCCTCGACCCGGTCCTCGACGGTGCCGGACGCGGTGAGCATCAGGATCCGCGCCGAGCCGTGCTCGGCTAGCTCCCGGCACACCGTGTCCCCGTGCAGCACGGGCAGATCCCGGTCCAGGACGACGACGTCGTAGGGCGTGACCACGCACTTGTCCAGCGCCGTACGTCCGTCGAATGTGACGTCGACGGCGAACCCGTGCTTACGCAGGCCGGCCGCGACGTACTTGGCCAGCGGTAGCTCATCCTCGACCAGCAGCACCCGCACCCGACCAGTGTCCTGCCCGCGACATATGGATCACGTATGGACCGGCCATCGGTCCCTGATCGTTCATGATCGGTAGACCTTCTCCCATGACCACGACACGACGAGCCGTACTCGGCATGATCGGCGCCTCCGGCGCGGTGCTCGCCACGGGTGCCGTCGCCGCCACCGCCTCCGGTGCCTCCTCCGGCGCCGCCGCGACACCCGCTGACGTGCGCGCGTTCGACCAGTTCCTCAAGGACCAGGGGTTCTCCGGCAGCCTGCTGCTGGTCCACCGAGGACGCCCGGCGCTGGCCCGGTCCTACGGCAGGGCCAACGACGCCGCTCTCAACGGCCCGGACACCCTGTTCGCGATGGCCTCGGTGACGAAGCTCTTCACGGCGACCGCCATCGCCCAACTCGCACAGGCCGGGAAGGTCTCGTACCGGGCCACGCTGGGTACCTATGTCAGCGGTTTCCCGGCCAGCATCGCCGACACCGTGACCGTCCACCACCTCCTCACCCACACCTCCGGCTTCGGCGATCCCTTCACCTGGCCCGGGTTCGAGGAGGAGTCGGCTACCTGGACCAGTGCCGAGCAGGTGATGAACGGCTGGACCGATTACATCCGACGATCCTCCCTGGAGTTCTCGCCAGGGGTCGGGTTCCGGTACAGCAACGCCGGCTACCACATGCTCGGCGAGATCGTGGCAAAGGTGTCCGACAAGTCCTACTACGACTACGTTCGTGAACACGTCTTCCGCGCGGCCGGCATGACCAGCACGGACTTCTACACCGCGCCACAGTGGCGCACCGATCCCCGCATGGCCCACCCCTATGCGGTGGAGCCCTCCGGCGAGTACGTCGACGCCATCGACCGAAGAGGGTTCATCGGAACTCCCGCCGGCGACGCGTTCTCAACGTGCGCCGACATGGCACGTTTCGCCCGTGCGCTGCAGGGTTCGAAGCTGCTCAACCCGGCCTTCACGGCCATCACACTGGGCGGCAAGCTGCCACTCGGCCCGCCGCCCGGCTCGGGGTCCGGCGGCGTGGCGCCCGTCGGCTTCCAGTGCTACGGCCCCGTGACAATGCTGGTCAACAACCAGTGGGTGACGGGCCACACCGGTGGCGCCCCCGGCACGTCGACCGACTTCCAGCTGTACCCGGACCGCGACTGGGTGTCGGTGATCCTGAGCAACCGCGACTACGGCGACGGAAGAACACCGCCGCCGTTCCCGGCAAAGGCGCGGGACCTCATCATGGCGTGACTTTGGAGCGTTCCATGCCAGCTTTCATGGCACGGAAAAGAGCGCTCGTGCAATCTTTACGCGTGACCGCGGCTGTTGCCGCCCTCCTGATAGCGCCGCTCCCACCGCAGACCACCGAAACGACAGTCCTGATTTCGGTGCACACCGCCGGCTGCACAGAGCAGGCCGGCGGTGTGTTGCGGTACAGCTGGCCGGGCGTCTACTTCGAAGCCGCTTCTGATGCACAGCCGGCGGAGCAGTCCTCAACGACGCCGCGGCCGACTACGACGTACAGATCGACGGGACGATCGTCGACACCCTCGTGACTCCCGGCCAGACCACCTACTGGGTCAAGGGCCTCACCAACCGCATGCACACCGTCAGTCAGGTGAACGTTCCGAAAACCCATGGGCCACAAGCGAGTTCGGCGGCTTCGTGGTCGGCCAGGGCGGTGTTCTGCTGGGCCGCCCGGTAGCCAGGCACCGCCAGGTCGAGTTCATCGGCGACTCGTACACGGCTGACTACGACGACATGTCCGACACGCGAGACCGCACGAGCGACCAGGTCAACCGAACCACCAACGCCGATCTCGGTTTCGGCGCGTTGACCGCACACCGCCTGAACGCCGAACGCCGACTACCAGATCAACGCCTTCTCCGGCCGAGGCATGGTGCGCAACTACAACGGCGGCGAACCCGGATCGGGCTACCGCACGTACTACGACCGCGCACTGCTGGCCACAGCTGGTGATATCTGGCGAAGGCCGCCTATCTGGCACCCGCAAGTAGTGGTCATCGGCCTGGGAATCGCGAGGGCCGTTACGGGGAGTGAGAGCGCGATGCGCTCGAGGGCCTGGGTGTTTGTGTGCGTTGCCGTCACGGTTGCCGTCACCGTTCTGTGAGGTAGTCACCGGCCCGTGAGCTGGCCGGACCGCGGCGACAGCGGCGGCGCACATGGCCGATCTTGAGGTGATCGATCCGGACATCGTGCACGGCAAGCCGGACAAGGCCGTCAGCCGTGGACGCGATCAGTGCACCAGCGTGGCACAGTGGCCCGACGATCAAGCCAAGCTCGTTGGTCTGGCGCAGCAGCGGTTCATCTCGCCGGATCACCCGGAGGGGTTCGGACCGGAGAAGTCGACACGCATCCTGGCTGTAGTGCGCCGGTACTTGTGCCCCACTCCCTAACCGACTCAGCCGGACGACACACGTTCGGTGAAGCCGCTGGCAGGCCGGTGTCGAGGCCGCACGCGCCGCTCGCCGCACCGGCACCCAGCCCACCACAGCGGCCGGCGACCGGTCGGGCGCGTCCGGCGACCCACGGTAGCGCCGCCCGGGACCACGGCGGCCGCTCGCTGCTCGGCAGTGCGACCCAGGCGCAACGCCGCCGTGGCCCCGGTCCGCGCTGTCACCGACTCCACGACGTGGCCATCTCAGGCGCCGTCCCGCCGTGACCACGGCACCGGACCGGCACACCTTGCGAATGGTAAGGAACCCAGGAGATGTCGGACGACTTGATGTCGTATCTGCGTGCGGTCGCGGAGGTTCTCGGCGAGCCGTGGCGCGCCGTCACGTCCCGCCGTGTCGGTGAGGACGCCGCGCTCATCGGCCCGGACGGCGGGTGGATCAGCGTGACCGTCTCCTCCCGCGCCGAACGGAGCCGGCTGGTGCTGGAAGCTTGCTGGACTCCGAACTCAGTCCCCATCAGCCCACCGGAATGGTCCGGCCGTCGGTGACCGTGGCGCGGGCCCGGCCCGCCGCCGCGGTCGGCAAGGACCTGGCCCGGCGGCTGATCCCGACCGGCCGATGCGCGCGCTGCTGGTTGCCCAGCGCCGACACCGCGGTACCGCACTGCGTGATCAGCAACACCGCACTGCACCAGGAACGGCTCTAGCGGTGGGCGGCCTGCTGTCCCAGCTGGGCAACAAACTTGCCGAGCGGTGGCTGTCCCTGCTGGTCTTGCCCGGCGCTCTTTACCTGGCCGTCGCTGCGGCCGCGCACACTCTCGGCCAGATACACCCGTTCGACCTGGTCCGCCTCACCCACCAGATCACCACCTGGGCCAACCGCCCCGCAACGAGCACGATCGGCGGTCAAGTGGTGGTGTTGGCCGCGTTACTAGCCGGCGCTGCCGCGGCGGGACTGGTCGCCCAAGCCCTCGGCTCATTGGCCGAACGGCTCTACCTGGCCACCGACTGGGCCACTTGGCCACCCCCGTTCCGCCAGCTCGCTGCCCAACGAACCACCCGGCGCCACGGACGTTGGACCACCGTCGCTCGCACCTGGCACCACCATCGCGAGCAGGACGCCCGAGCTCTGGCCCTCGACGGTCGACGCCCGGACGCAACCAGACGGCACGCCGCCGAACGTGCCATGACCCGCATTGCACCCGAGGCACCTGAGCGCCCCACGTAGTGCGGGGACCGGCTCAACGCGGTAGCCGTGCACCTAGCGCGTGACCACCACCTCGACCTGGTCACGCTCTGGCCGCATCTGTGGCTGATCCTTCCCGAAGAAGCTCGCACCCAGGTCACCACGGCCCGCCGGAACCTCACCCGCGCTACAACTCTGACTGCCTGGGCCGTGCTCTACCTTCCCCTCGCCACCTGGTGGTGGCCCGCCATCCTCATCACCATCGCGCTCGCGCTCACCGGCTGGGTACGCACTCGCGCCGCCACCGACACCTACGCCCTCCTCCTGGAAGCCACCACCCGCCTCCACACCCACAACCTGGCCGAACACCTCGGCCTCGGACCCACCAGTCCGCTCAGCCACAAAACCGGCGACGCCCTCACCCAGCACCTGGCACCCTCCCCGCCCCCACCGCCATCCGGATAACGCCCATCGCGCAATTCACCAGCCCTGCGAACCTCACGCCGTCAGCCGGGCGCCCATATCCGGTCATGCCGACGAGCGGACGTTGGGCGCTATCGTCCGCCGGTTGCGCGCACCAACCGCACTATGACGGCTCCAGGATCACCCGCCCCCAAACCACCCACCGCCTCGCAGACGATTGCGGGGCCGAGGTCGTCCTGCCCATCGAGGCAGCGGGCCCCGTTCGTTGAGCAGCCGGCTGGTCTGGGTGAAGTCGGTATCGGACGTTGTATGTACCAGCGACCGGCGAGCGCGGTCGCCGGCACGGACTCGACTCGGCTGTGGCCGCATAACCCTGGACCAACAACTCCAGCGCCTCGCCGACAGCAAGCACGTCCAGCGCCACCTCGCCAGCCCCAGCGCCGTCGGCTGACGAATCACCACCGTGCCTGTCCGCACCCATCTCAACGCGCGCGCCAGGTCCTGCGACTGGCCCCCTCGTCGCGGCCAGCCATGACTCGGATGTTCATCGTGGGCCCCCTTGACTACCTACCAACTAGAAGGTAGAAATACCGCGTGACCACGACAGCGGATCGGATCCTGGACAGCGCTCAGACGCTGGTGCAGGTTCGGGGGTACAACGGCTTCTCCTACGCCGACATCAGTGCCGAGCTGTCCATCACGAAGCCGAGCATCCACCACCACTTCCCCACCAAAGCCGCGCTGGCCGAGGCGCTGATCGCGCGCTATCGGGAACGGTTCGCCGCAGCGCGAAAGGAAGTCGACGACGACGCGGCGGGCGCGCGGCAGCGGCTGGTGGGTTATGCCGGGCTGTACGCCGAGACCTTTGCCCAAGGCGGCCGCATCTGCCTCTGTGGCGTCTTCGCGGTGGATGCCGAGAGCCTGCCCGTCCAGGTACGGCAGGCGACGGACGCGTTCTTCGCCGATCAGCGGCACTGGGTGGCAGGCGTGCTGGCCGAGGCGGGCATGCCCGCCAACCGGACCGGTGCGGCGGCCGAGGCTTACCTGGCGTCCCTGGAGGGCGCACTGCTCCTGGCCCGCGCTCACGGGCAGCCGGACGGCTCCGCCAGACAGGATCGAGACGTGGTCCGGTCGGTGGCCTCGACCTTGGTCGACGCCCTGCTCTGAAACGCAGCCACGCGTGGCTGCGTTTCACATGACCAAGCAACCTTCCAACTAGTAGGTAGTCAGATGAGGAGAACCACCATGGGACAGGACTTCACCGGTCGCAAGCTCGTCGTCGTCGGCGGGAGCAGCGGCATGGGCCGTCAGATCGCCGAGGACGTCGTCAGCCGCGGTGGCAGCGCGGTCGTCATCGGTTCCAACCTCGAGCGGGTCGAGAAGACCGTGGCCGACCTGGCCACCCGCGGACAGGCATGGGGCATCACCGCCGACCTGCGCGATCCCGCTGAGGTGACGCGGGTGCGCGAGGAACTGGCCGGCCGGCACGCCGACACGACGTTGCTGGTCAACGCCGCAGGCGTGTTCAAGCCGCTGCCGTTCCTCGACCACACCCCGGCCGACTACGACGCCTACCTGGACCTGAACAAGGCCACCTTCCTGATCACCCAGACCGTGGCGCAGGACATGGTGAACGGCGGCCGCGGTGGCGCGATCGTCACCATCGGCAGCATGTGGGCGAAGCAGGCCATCGCCGCGACCCCGTCGTCGGCGTACTCGATGGCCAAGGCCGGCCTGCACGCCCTGACCCAGCACCTCGCCCTGGAACTGGCCGCCCACAAGATCCGGGTCAACGCCATCTCCCCGGCCGTCGTCGCCACCCCCATCTACGAGGGCTTCATCCCACCGGCCGAGGTTGACACCGTCCTGGAGGGATTCAACGCCTTCCACCCGATCGGCCGGATCGGCACCACCGAGGATGTCTCCGCCGTGGCCACCTTCCTCCTTTCCGACCAGGCCGGCTGGGTCACCGGCGCGATCTGGGACGTCGACGGCGGCGTCACGGCAGGCCGAAACCAGTAACCACCGAGGCCTGTACGGGTTTCTCGGTTCGGAGCCCGTACAGGCCCTCGCCCCCCTTGGGTGCTCAGCACTCCGCCGAACCGTGCGTGTGCGCTGCGGTCGCGCCGCCGGGGTACGGACGCCTACTTGACGAGGTGGAACGCCGGATGGGCGTACCACGTCGCCATCGCCGGGGCGTCCAGGTAGACGTAGTCCTCGACGCGGATGCATCGGCCGGTTCTCGCCAGATCTTCGATCAGGTCTTCGGCAGGTGGCGTGCGGAATTCGACGAACACCCAGCCCTCGGTTCGCTCCGCGACCCGCTGCGCCAGCCGGCCCAGCACGGAACGTCCAGCGGGGTCGCTGACGAAGACGTGCAGTCCGATGTCGCAACGCATCGTCCTACCAGCAGCGCGCTCGACAACGTCGAGTTCGGCAGGATCGGTCTCCTGGGCGGGCTCGTCGAGGGAATAGCCGTAGGGAAGTCCGTCAGCGGAGTGCCAGTACCCCGGCGCGGCTGCGTTGCGACCCATACCCTCGGCGGCCATTTCCGCGATCACGACCCGCTCTGCACGTTCGGCAGTGCACGGTGTCAAGACGCTGAGCGAAGTTCCGGCCACCGGAGAAGTAAACCTCGCCCGTCAGCGGCCCTTGCGCACGATCGCGGTCACCTGTTCGCCTTCGCCGACCTCCAACGGCCCGGCCGGCCGTTGCGTCGCGACGCCGACCGCGGCTGCCAACGTGCAGCCGTACAGATCGAGCGTGGACTCGACCAGTGCGGTGAGGTCGGTGATCGCGGCCCGGCCGCGGACCCAGCCCGTTGTGCCGGCCACCACCGCCGCCACGACGGCCGGCCACCACAGCGCGCCGAGCGCGAGCGCCGGCCAGGCCCAGCTGGCGACGGTGACCGCCGCCGCGAACGCCCTGTTCGCGGCGGTGATCTCGGCCCGCGCGGTCTCCGGCATGGTGAGCCAGAAGCGGGACCACGCGAACGGGAGATCCAGGCCGTACCGGTCGGCCGCGATCCTTTCCACGGCGTGGATCCGGTCGCCCATCCAGGTCGGCCGGCCCGGTCGCGCCAACGCGACCGCGTTCATCCGCGCCGCGGCGCGATCGATCTCGCCCTGTGCGGAAGCACTTCGCGTCGCCGACGGCTGTGCGGCCTCCAATTCGTGGCGGCGGCGCAGGTGCCGTTCCCACCGTCGGACCCGCCGGGCCGTCAGGAACGCTCCCGGCCACCGGCCCAGCCACAGAGCCCGGGTGACGCCCGTCATGGCCTGGACCACCAGACCGACGCCGGCCGACGCGAGCAGTGCCGCGACGAGCACCACCGCCTGCACGGTGCCCGGCCGGCCGGCGACCGACGTCGTCGCCGCGGTGAGCGCGTGCGTCGCCATCGAGAGGTCCAGCGCGTGCTCGTGCCCCGACCGGACGCCGACAACCGCGCCGGCGACGAACAGCGCGCCGGGTACGAGCAGCAGGCCGACCCACCGCTGCGCGAGGGTTTTCGCCAGTTCCTGGAAGAATCCGCTCATCGAATACGCTTCATCACCGAATCGGTCACTTGGCACCGCGGCACCGGCCCGGCGGGGACCGGCCGTTCCTCGCGCGCACAGTGGCCGTGCGGACAGCCGAAGAGTTCCTCGTGCGCCCGCCCGGCGCCGGCGCCGGGCAGTCCCCGGTGCAGCGAACGGTGCCCGGTGGCCGGGTCGATGTCGAAGTACCGCTTGAGCAGACCGGAAATCGGCCGGCCCTCGGCCGCCGCCCGTTCGATCCGGGCCAGCTGACCGTGCTTCGTCTCGTCGAGCCGCGCGACCTCGGCGCGCAGATCCGGCAGATCGAGGCAGAACTGCGCCAGCACCTGCCGTTCGGCGTCATCCATCCGGTTTCCCCCAGCTCGATTTCCGCTGCCTGGATCGTATGGCGGCCGACGACCCCGGTTGGGTATGGTATCGGCCGGTGGCAGCTGACGAGGCGCTGGCTCGGTTGTCCGGGCGGCTGGCCGGCTTCCGGCGATCGGGCCGGCCGGAGGCGTTGTTCGCGGAAGCGACCACCGCCGACGCGGACGAGGTGACGTCGATCGCGTCGTCCGACACCGACGACCGTCAGACGACGGCGTGCGCGGTGCTCGGCTGGCTGCACTTCTTCCGCGCCACCGCGGTGGCCGAGGAGGCCAAGCACGCGGAACTGGCCAAGGCACTGACTTTTCTCGCGCCGCTGGCCGGCGATCCGGCCGTGCTGCCCGATCCGCTGCGCGCACTCCTCGGCCCGACGGCGAACGCGACCGCCCAGGACCGGGTCGGGACCGACCTGCTGCGTGCCGCCTTCCGCACCCCCGACCCGTACCTGCTCGGCGCCGGAATCACGCTGACGGCGGCCGCGGTCGCCGCGACCGCCGACGACGACCCCCGCGCCGGCGCCCGGATGGCGCTGCTCATCGTGGGCCACCAGTGGCGTTACCAGCGCACCCACCGCGCCGAGGACCTGGAGCGGACCATCGAAACGGGGGAACGCGCGATGCGCGTCCTCGGGGCGGACCACCCGGAGTTCGCCGGCATCCTGTCGAACCTCGGGGTGGCCCATCGGGCCCGGTACACGCGAACCGGGGCGATGCCCGACCTGACCCGCTCGATCGAACTCACCGCGACAGCGCTGGCCGCGCACGCCGCCGACGATCCGAGGCGCGCGGCGTGCTTGTCCAACCTCGCCGACGGCTACCTCGACCGGTCGAGCAGAACCGGCGACCTCGCCGACCTGGCCGCCGCGATCGACTGCGCCGAGCAGGCGCTGGCCTGCACCCCGGCCGGCCACCCCGACCACGCCGGCTATCTGGCCAAAGCCGGCGCGGCCTGCTTCCGCCGGTACGAGCGCCTCGGCGACGTCGCCGATCTGCGGCGGGCGATCGAGTCCGAGGAACGGGCGCGCACCGCGGACCCGGACCTGCACCGGCCGCCGACCGACCTGTGCGTGCTGTACCGCGAGCGGTACCAGCGGTTCGGCGATGTCGCCGACCTGCACCGGGCCATCGAGTCGGGCGAGCGGGCACTGGCGATGCTGCCCGAGGACGACGTGCGCCGGGCCACGCCGGCGTCCATGCTCAACCTGGCCTGCCGCCACCTGTACGAGGCCACGGAAGACCTGGTCCACCTGCGGCGCGCGATCGGTTACGGCCGGCTGGCGGTGGCGACGTACCAGGCCGGTTCGCTGGACCGGGCGAGCGCGCTGGGCAATCTCGGCCCCGCGCTGCAACGGCTCTACGGGCACACCGGCCTCCTGTCGGATCTCCAGCAGGCCATCGACGTGGACGAGGAGGCGCTCGCGCTGCTGCCCGACGGCCATCCGGTGCGCGTGACGTCGCTGTCCAACCTCTGCGTCGCCTACCGGAGCCGGGCGAAACACACCGAGGCGGCCGCCGATCGGACGCACGCCATCGAACTGGGCGAGCAGGCGCTGGCCGCCATCCCGGCCGAAGATCCGACCCGAGGCGTCACCATCCGGATGGTGAGTGCCGCTCATCGGGAGCGCTTCGAACACCACCGCGACCTCGCCGACCTGGACCGGGCCATCGAACTCGCCCACCTGGCACTGGACACGCTGCCCGCCGACCGCCCGGACCGGTACCGCTACCTGTCCGAGCTCAACATCGGCTACCAGCGCCGGGCCCGGTATTCCGGCGAGGCAGCCGACATGCGACGCGGTATCGACTTCCAGGAACAGGCGCTCGCCTGCCTGTCACCCGGCCATCCCGACCTGGCTCTGGTGGCCGCGAATCTCGGCCAGGCGCACCACCAGTTCGCCACCACCACGGGTCGTCCGCTGGACGAAGAGCGCCTCGGTTCGCTCATCGACGTGATCGCCGGCTCGGCCGCCACGGCGACGGCGACGCAGCAGGTGCGCTCGTACCACGTGGCCGGCCGGCTGGCGACGGTGCTCGGCGACCACGTCCGTGCCACGACACTGCTGGACTCGGCCGCCGCGCTGTTGCCGTCGATCCCGCCGCCGGGCGCGAACTGGCGGGACCGCGAGTACCGGATCGGCCGGTACACGGGGCTGGTGCGGGAAAGCATCGCCGCGCACTGCGCGATCGACGATCCCGAAGGCGCCGTCGAAGTGGCCGAACTCAGCCGGGGCATCCTGCTGGCCGCCGAACTCGACGTCGACGCCGAACCCGTTGCCGCGCCGGCGTTCCCGGAGCTGCGAGCGGCGGCGGCCGACGGCGCGGTGGTCCTGGTCAACACGGACCTCCGGCAGGGTGCGGCGATCATCGTCACCGCCGGCGGCGAGCCGCACCTCGTCCGCCTGCCCGAGCTCGGCGGCGCCGAGCTGCACCGGCGGATCCAGGAACTCATCGACGTCAACCAGCAAAGCGGGTTCGCCGCCGCCCTGCGCCGGCGGCGGGTCATCCCGGAGATCGCCGGCTGGCTGTGGGACGTCGCGGTCGCCCCGATCCTGGCCGCCCTGCCGGCCACGTCCCGCGTGTGGTGGATGCCCACCGATCTGCTCAGCCTGTTCCCGTGGCACGCCGCCGGGCATCCGGGCGAACCGGGCGCCCTGGACGCTGTGGTCTCCTCCTACACGGCGACCCTGCGCACGTTGACCCACGCACGGTCCCGCCCCTCGACGGCCGGACGCAGGCAGCTGGTCGTCGCCGTCCCCGATGCCCCGGGCTCGCCGCCGCTGCCGGCCACCGCCGGCGAAGCCGAACAGCTCCACGTTGCCCATCCCGGCCTGCCACCACTGGCCGGCGAGCACGCCACGACCGACGCCGTCCTCGCCGCGCTGCGCGAATCGACGTGGGCACATTTCGCGTGCCACGCGGACGCCGACCTGCTCGTGCCCTCCCGCAGCGGAATCCGGCTCCACGACGGCGTCCTGTCGCTGGCCGCGATCAGCCGGCTGCGGCTGGCGGACGCCGAACTCGCGTACCTGTCCGCCTGCTCGACCGCGAACCCGGGCATCACCCAGGCCGACGAGTCACTGCACCTCGCGTCGGCCTTCCAGCTGGCCGGCTTCCGCCACGTCATCGCCACCTTGTGGCCGATCGCCGACGACAGCGCGGCCACCGCCGCGCGCAGGATCTACCGGCACCTGGACGGGACGCCATCAGCCGGCGACGCCGCTCTCGCGGTCCGGCGCGCCACGCTCGACCTGCGCGCCGAGTACCCCGACCGCCCGGACCTGTGGGCGTCGCTGATCCACAACGGACCCTGAACTGCGCAGTTCATCACCAGCCGGCTCGGCTTCGCCTGCAACGACTACGCGAAGGTCAAGAAATGACGCAGCAAATCGTCAAATCTCCGATGGTTTCGTTGTGGGATCCGAAATGGCCAGCAGTTCGTCGATGAGCGCAGCCAGCGCCGCCGGCTGGTGTTCGGCCAGCGCCCCCAGCGCTTTTTCCCACGGCTGACAGGCGAGAATCGCCACGATCGGGCCCACCCGGTGCGCGGGTCCGAGATGGGCGGCCAACGCCGCCCACGCGGCGCATTGCTTGTCGGGGTCGGACATCGAGCGGATGAATCGGGCGGCTTGGTCGAGGTCGCCCTTGGCGATCAGCGCATCCAGCAACGAGGGCACTCCCCTGATTTCGCGGGATTGCAGGAGGAGTTCGTCGATGGCGATCGTCAACGCGGCCACGCGATCGGGGTGATCGACCACAACCGTTCTCAACGCGATCAGCTCCGCCCGTCGCCTGACCGGATCGCGGATGGTCAGGGCGAGCCTCTCGGCACGCGCGAAATCGCCGAGTGTGGCGACTGTTCCGATCAACCCGGACGAGACCAGGATGCGGTCTTCGATTTGCCCGGCCAGCGCCTGGGCCTCCTTCCGCAGGAGCTCAGCCCATTCCGGACGGCCCACGGCGCTCGTCAGCTCGACGAGCCTGGCCAAGGTCTGGAACCGTTTGGAGAGAACAGCGATCGTGCGGACGAGAATGGCGGCCCGGGTGACCAGTTCGCCGGCGCGGTCGTGGTCACCGGCGCTCAGCATCGCCCACGCGATGCCGATGAGCATCCGGCATCGTTCGTCGGGATCCCGGACGTGGGCCAGTTGCAGCGCCCGATCCGCGCTCCCGTTGGCAGCCCGTGCCTTGGTCAGGATGTGGAGCGCCTCGATGTGTTCGACGGACGCGGGAAGTGTCTGCGTCAGTGCTTCCGCCCAGCCGAAGTCGCCGATCGACACCGCGGCTTTCACCAGGGAGAGCAGAGCCTGCCTTCGCTCGAAACCGGCCTGGATCGACAGGGCATGCTTCTCGGCGGTGGTTCCGAGTGCGCGCGCCCTGGCCGGGTCCTGCTCCATCACCAGGTTCATCAGCACGACCAGCGCCTGGCATCGCTTGTAGTGACGGGTGATCCGCTCGGTGAGCGCGAGCAGCCGGTCGAAGTTGTCCGTGGCGGCCGCGGCTTTGATCAGCGTGAGCAGCGCGAGGCCGTCCCCGACCGGATCGCTCATCCTCCTGGCGAGTGCCTCGGCCTCGGCAGCCGCGGCACGTGCGGTTTCCGGCCTGCCGTCGGCAATGGCTTTCTTCGCGAGAAGAACCAGCTCTTCGCAGTTGCCGACCTCTTCGAGAGGTACCCCGTCGTACCCCGGGTTCTCCTCATCCGGCTGTGCGGCCGGCGAACGGCCCTGCGGTGCGTTGTGGGTCCGCCGTGTCAGCCTGCGCACTTGATCCTCGTGACCGGCAACGGTCAGCGCCTTGGCCAAGGCGTCCAGGGCTGCGCGTTCGTCCTCGTAGCTGGACAACCTCCTGGCGAGGGAAGCGCCCTCCATGGCGAGCACGCACGCCCGCCGGCCATCGCCGTTGTCCGCGGTGGCCACGGCAACCGAGGTGAGTGCGCGAACCAGCCAGGACCGGTTGGTGATCGACCTGGCGCAGGCCTCGGCGTGGTCGGTGTCCCCGGCGACCGCGAGCGCCCCCGCCACCGCGGCCAGCGCCTGGCTTCGCGCCACCGGATTGGTGATCATGCTGGTCAGGGCGCGCGCCCTGTCGTGCGCCCCGGCCTTGGCCAGTGCTTCGATCACGATCACGAGGGACTCGTGCTTCTCGACCACGTTGGTGATGGAATGTGCCACCGACTCGGCCCGGCCGAGTTCCCGGGTGTCGACGAGCGCTCCGACCAGTGCCACCTGCGCTCTGCGCCGCCAGTACGGGCTGGTGATGGACTGCGCGAGGGCCTCCGCACGGTTGACGTGGCTGAGCGCCGCCCAGACCGCGGGCAGCTCCCACGGGATGGAGGAGTTGCGCTTGCGGAGGTGGTCGCGGTGCACGGCCAGCCTGACCATGGCCGACACCGCGGCGGTTCCCGCAAGCCCTCCGTCCGCGATGGCTTCCTGGGTGCTGATGATCTCGGCGATGGCTGTCACGTCGCCGCCGGAGACGTCCAGCATCCGGTCGTGGCGAGCCGGATCAGTGCCGCAAACGACCATCCTCGGGAGGTCGCCGGCCGCCTTGAGCATGTTGAAGTAGCCACTGAACAGATATTCCGGCGAGGACGGCGACCACCCCGTCGCGCGGTACCGCGCGTACATCCGGTGCAACCGGTCGCGGTAGCCCGCGATCCGGGTGTCGCCGAGCATGGCGATCGCGGCTGTCTGCAGTTCCTCGTGGCCCAGGACGTAGCTCACGGAGTCCGGGTGCCAGTGCGCATCCCGGAGGGCGAAGCTGCGGCCGGTGACGGTGCGCAGGTGGTCGTCGACCTCCCACTGCGACCGGCCCGTCAGCTCGGCCAGTTCCCGGGGGCCCAGCCCACCACCTGCCGCAGCGAGCAGCCCCAGCAGGTCCTGCTGCATCTCCGTGCCGGTGATCAGTTCCTTGAGCTCGCGTTCCATCTCCGCGCGGATGGCCGTCGCCTTCTCGGAGATGGTCAGCGTGCGGGCGATACCGGCGTCACGCAGCGGGTGGTGATCAGGCACGTCCGGTGGGATCGGCGGTTGCGGCCTGCTGGAGACGATCACCCGCAGTCCGGGCGGCAGCTCGGCGGGCAGCAGGGCGGCGATGCTGTGGGCGTCCGGACCGGTGGTGACCCCGCGGTCCTCGTCGAGCCCGTCGACGACCAGAACCAGCGGTTCCCCGCGGTCTTCGCAGGCGTGCGCGGCGTCGGTGAGCAGCCCGAGCATGTGCGCCTCGCGGGTGTGCACGGTGAGCAACGCCGGCAGGGGATCGTCCAGCAGCGTGACGAGCTGCTCGAGCACGTTCTCCACGAACGCCCCGCGGTCGTTCTGGCTTGCCATCCGTGCGGTGACGAAGAAGGACACCACTCGCACCCCGGCCGGAGGGTGGAGGGCGAACCACGACAGCAGGGCGGACTTGCCCGCCCAGGCCGGAGCTCGCCACAAGGCGTAGCTGCCCGCGCAGGCCGGGTCGACGGCGAATGCGGCGAGCTCGGCCCGCTCGGCCTCGCGGCCGACCAGCTCCCTGGGCGCAATCTGCTTGACCTGCTCGCGGTACCGGGTACGCACGGGCACACCGGTCCGCAGGTTGATGTCACCGATGTGCACTCCACCGGTGACACTGCCCGCCTGCACCACCGATCCACCGACCTCACCGCCCACGGAGTTCGCCACTCCATCCGGCGGCGTGTCCGCATCGTCAGGCATCGGGTCAGTATCCGCCACCACACCGCACATCCGAGAGCATCACCCCGGTATACCCCGAACGGAGGACCCGACGACCGTCCGTCCTCGCGGCCCTTCTTCGTGCGTGGCTTCGCAAGGAAGTTCTGCGCGGCGGTACACGGATCGCGCGCGGCGGCAGTCTTCATAGTGATGGCCGACTACGAAGACTTCGTCCGGGCGCACCTGCCGCGGTTGCTGCGCTACGCGACGATGCTGACCGGGGAGCGGGAGCAGGCCGCCGACCTGGTGCAGGACGTGCTGGTCAAGGCGTACCGACGGTGGACGCGGGTCAGCGACGCCGAGCACCCCGACCGCTATGTCCTGCGGATGGTGACCAACGACTACCTGTCGTGGCGGCGCAGCCGGTCGGCGCGGCTGATCGCGGTGGGCGACCCGCCGGACGAGGCGCGGCCGGACGACTTCGCGTCGGACCACGCGACACGCGAGGACATGTGGCAGCGCCTGGCGCGGCTGCCCCGGCGTCAGCGCGCGGTCGTGGTGCTCCGGTACTACGAGCAGCTCGCCGACGCCGACATCGCCGACCTGCTCGGCTGCGCCCAGGCCACGGTGCGGGCCCACGCCCGCAAAGCCCTGACGACCCTGCGACACGGCCTGAACATCGACCAGATGGCCCGGGCGAAGGAGAGCTGATGGACATCGAAAACCTGATCAAGGACACCTTCACCGCCCACGAGCACGACGCCCCCGACAGCGACCACGTGCTGGCGGCCACCCGGCAGCGCCTCGACCGCAGGCGCGCCGTGGTGAGCCCTCCGCTTGCGGCCGGCGCCGGGGTGGTCCTGCTCGCCTTGGCGGCGGTCGCCGTCGTTGCGCTGAACCGGCCCGCGCCCGACAACCAGGTGGCGACGGGCGCCGGTCCGGCCGGCGGTCCGGCCGCCGTCGCGGAAGCGCCCAAGACGGCCATCTCGGAGCTGACCATGCCCTACTCGCTCGGCTGGCTGCCGCCGGGCAAGGCCGACTACCTCGCGCGCCGGATCAACGTCGGGGGCAGCGCCTCCGACCCCGACAAGCCGGTGTACGGCGGGGAGTACCTGCTGACCGTCACGTCCGGGCGTCAGACCCTGCTCGTCGACGTGCAGGAAATGCGGATGATGCCGGTCGAGCAGGCTAGCTTCAAGTCCGGTCCGGGCCGGCCCGTCACCATCGGCGGCCGGGCCGGTGTGGAGAGCTCGAACTCCGGCGGCCCCGGCGGTTACGAGGTGTACCTGACCCACCCCGAGGGCGGCTCGCTGTACGTCAACGTGGCCGCGCAGCACGGCAGCACGGCGTCGGCCCAGCAGCTGGTCGACGCGGGCCGCCGCGTCGCGGAGAACGTCGCCTTCCCGGGCACCACCACCGTCACCCCGGCGTTCGGCCTCGGCAAGCTGCCCGACGGCCTGCGGATGTGCGCGTTCGACGTCGAGAAGGGCCTGAGCGGTCCGCGCACGAGCTACTCGGTGGGCACGTGCAGCACCCGCCCGGCGGTCCAGGTGCACAGTGCCGAGGCCGGCCAGGTGCGCGGCACCGCGGGGCAACCGGTCCAGGGACACGCGACCCGCTACCTGGACGAGAACGGTTACCACACGCTCTGGATCCTCAAGGCCGTCCACGACACGCCGATCGCCGTCGCGGGCACCGGCGCGCAGGCCGAGCTGTACGCCGTCGCCGACCACCTCGTCCTGCCCCGCTGAGGTCCCGTGGGTCCTCCTCGGACGCGGCCGAGGAGGACCCATGGTCTGCGCCTGGTTCCCGGCACGCGCACAACGTCGAGTGGGTTTCGGCCCGGAAGGGTCCGGGTACGCGATCGAACGGGCAGCTCACCAACCGGGCGCCTATGACTGTCGCGAAAGAGGAGCACAGTGACGCAGAGTCGCCCCGAACCGACCACCGACGACGCGGGCATCCCCGTCGAGAGCGACGAGCACTCCCTCACCGTCGGTCCCGACGGCCCGATCCTGTTGCACGACAGCTACCTCATCGAACAGATGGCGCAGTTCAACCGCGAACGCGTCCCCGAACGTCAACCACACGCCAAGGGCAGCGGCGCGTTCGGGCGGTTCGAAACGACCGGCGACGTCAGCCCGTACACCAAGGCGGCGGTGTTCCAGCCGGGCACGAAGACCGACCTGCTGGTGCGGTTCTCCACCGTCGCCGGGGAGCGCGGCAGCCCCGACACCTGGCGCGATCCGCGCGGCTTCGCGGTGAAGTTCTACACCAGCGAAGGCAACTACGACATGGTCGGCAACAACACCCCGGTCTTCTTCGTCCGGGACCCGCTGAAGTTCCAGCACTTCATCCGGTCGCAGAAACGCCGGGCCGACAACAACCTGCGCGACCACGACATGCAGTGGGACTTCTGGACGCTGTCGCCGGAGTCGGCGCACCAGGTGACGTGGCTGATGGGCGACCGCGGGATCCCGCGCACGTGGCGGCACATGAACGGCTACAGTTCGCACACCTACATGTGGGTCAACGACGCTGGTGAACGCTTCTGGGTGAAGTACCACTTCAAGACCGACCAGGGCGTCGAGTGCTTCACCCAGGACGAAGCCGACCAGATGGCTTCGGCCGACACCGACTACCACACGCGCGACCTGTACGAGTCGATCGAGCGCGGCGACCACCCGAGCTGGACGTTGAAGGTGCAGGTCATGCCGTTCGAGGATGCCAAGACGTACCGCTTCAACCCGTTCGACCTGACGAAGGTGTGGCCGCACGGCGACTACCCGCTGATCGACGTCGGCCGGATGACGCTCGACCGCAACCCGACCGACCACCACGCCGAGATCGAACAGGCCGCGTTCGAACCCAGCAACCTGGTGCCCGGGATCGGTGCGAGCCCAGACAAGATGCTGCTCGGCCGGCTGTTCTCCTACCCGGACGCCCACCGCTACCGGATCGGCGCGAACTACAAGCAGCTGCCGGTCAACGCCCCCGTCGCACCCGTGCACAGCTACAGCAAGGACGGCGCGATGCGCTACACCAAGGTCTCCGACCCGGTGTACGCACCGAATTCGAAGGGCGGCCCGCACGCCGACACGGCCCGGTACGGGACCCCCGCGGGCTGGCACACCGACGGCGACATGGTCCGGACGGCGTACACGCTGCGCGAGGACGACGACGACTGGGGCCAGGCCGGCACGATGGTCCGCGAAGGGCTGGACGACGACCAGCGCGACCGGCTGGCCGACAACGTCGTCGGGCACCTGCTCAACGGCGTGTCCGAGCCGGTACTGGCGCGGGCGTTCGGCTACTGGCGCAACGTGGACAAGGACCTCGGCGACCGGGTCGAGTCCGGCGTCCGGGCGAAGCGGGACGAGAAGGACCCGAAAGCCGCCGACCAGGGCAACCCGGCCCGGTCGAGCATGCAGGACAAAGCCTGACCCCCGTCGCCACGAGGGACGTCAGGTGAAGGAGCGGCCCATCCACCAGTTGCCGGGGGCGTCGGGATCGGTGCTCGACCAGAACTCCACGCAGGCGCGGGTGAACTCCTCGGCGGTGAGGTGGCCGTCGCCGTCGGCGTCCAGGTGCGCGAACGCCTCGCCGACCTCGGCCTCGGTCAGCCCGGGAAAGTGCCCGCGCTGGAACACCAGGAACTCGGCGGGGCTCACACGGCCGTCGGCGTCGGTGTCGGCGATGGCGAGGAACGCCTCGGCGAGCGCGCCGAGCCCGGCCTGCGCGACGTCGGGATCGTCGGCCAGCGAACCGGTCGAGGCGACGAACTGCTCGCGGGAGATGGCGTCGCCCCCGCCGGGGATGAGGGGCAGGTGCAGCTCGCGCCAGATGCGCAGGTAAGCGTCGATGATGGCCTGCTCCTGCGGCGAGCCGGGGGCGTGACCGAGGGCTTCGGCGGCACGCCGGCCCATCAGGACGTGGTCCTGGGCGGTGAGCAGCCCGTCTCCATCGACGTCCAGGTGCGAAAACCCGTGCTCGATCTTGGCTTTCAGCAGGTCGTTGACCGGCACGAGCACTCCCGGCGTGGTCGGTGGCGGCGGACGGCATCCAGGGTGCCGCCGTCGCGAGTCGCCGGACAAGCGCCGAACGGGTCCGGAGCTGCCACGAGCGGGTGATGGCGGAAATCACTCCGCCATGGCCGCCTGGACAGCCGCACACAGGAACCGGACGGCGCGGCGGAACTTCTCGTCCTGATCACCGGCCCCCGCTTCGGCGAAGGTCAACGGGAACCGCGCGGCCAGCGCGGCCACGTCTTCCTCGCGCGGGTCCGGGACCCCCGGCTCACTTTGCTCCTGCAGCACGAAACCGGTGACGTGGCTCAGCACCGCGTCCGCCGCAACGCTTCGGTGCGTGGCGGGCACCCCGGCGTGGCTCAACGTGCGCAGCAGCCGCTCCATCAGGCCCAGCGCGGCCGGGCTGAGGGTGCGGGGGCTCCCGGCCAGCAGCGCCGCACCGCCGGGGTGACGCAGCAGGGTGTGCCGCAGCGCCTCGGCTTGCGCGACGACCTGCTCCTGCCAGCCCGCCTCGGGGGGCAGCGAGTCCAGCGCCGTGGTGCCGTCGTCATAGGCCTGCTGGGCGACCCGATCGGCCATGAGGCACAGCAGGGCGTTCTTGTCACGGACGTGGTAGTAGAGGCTTCCCGCGTGCACGCCGAGCCGGTCGGCCACCCGGCGCATCGACAAGCCCGCGGCGCCGACCTCGTGGAACACCACCATGCTCGCCTCCACGATCCGGGCCGGAGTGAGCTTCATCATGAAAGCCTACCGTGATTCAAACACTGTTTGAATCTGGTCACGCTCCGGCTAGGCTCCAGTCTCGACAGATTCGAACACTGTTCAAAACTGGGGCTTTCGATGGACGCGATCATCTTCAACCTGACCACGGCACTGCTGCTCATCCTGATCGCCGCGGCCGGCCTGGCCCTGGTCGGCCGGGACACCCTCCCCCGGCGGCGGCTGCCCTGGCTCGCGATCACGCTGACCGCGCTGGCGGTGGCCGGCGTGGTGCTCCAGCTGTGCTGGACCGGGGCGATGGACGCACTCGACAGCGACCCCGCCAAGTCCGGGTGGTGGCGGGTGATCACCTCGGTGTTCATGCAGAACGGTGGCGTGAGCGGCGCCGCCTGGAACATCGCGACCCTCGCGCTCGTCGCGGCCCTCGCCGAATGGTTCTGGGGTCGCCCGCTGACCCTCGCGCTGTTCCTCACGGGCATCCTGCTGCCGCAGCACATCGACACGCTGCTCGGGCTCGCCGCCGGCCCGGTCGACCCCCGCAACTTCGCGGGCAGCTCCGGCGCAACCTACTTCCTCGGCGCCACCCTCGCCGCCCCGCTCCTGATCCGCACCCACATCGTGAAGGAACGGCTGACCGCGACCGCGGTCGTCCGCTCGGCTTGGCGCTGTGGTTCGTTCAGGAGAACGGCCACGGCCTCGTCTCGGTCTACGGGTTCGCCGTCGGCGCCCTCGCCTGGGCGGTGGGACACCGGTGGATCCACCCCGACCGCGACCTCGTCCGGCCCGCCCGGCTGACGATGAGCGTGCTCCCCGGCCGCAGCAAGAAGGTCTGACGCGAGACCGGGTCCTGGCCGCCGCCGAGCCGACCGGCCGCGTGTAACCCCCGCTCCTATCTCCCGACGGCGTGTGGAACGCCGATTCTGCCGATCACCAGCACCCCGCGAGCCGATCTGTTGGGAGAGCTCATGAGAGCAGGACGCATCCTCGTTTCACTCGGTCTGCTGGCCGCCGGGCCGTCGGCCGCCGCCGGGCCGGCCATCAAGTGGCATCCGGGGCACTACCTGACCAGTGACTGGTGGCACTCCGCCGGTACACCGGCGAGCATGGCGAGCAGTGAACTCCACGTCGTCAACACCTCGCCGAATGTTCGCGGCTGGAAGGGCAACTACTACTGGGCGGCCCTGGAAACCGGGAAGGGCGTCTACAACTTCTCGACCATCGACGCCGAACTGGCGCAGCTCAACCAGGGCAACCCCGTGCCCCGCAAGAAACTGGTCATCGAAGTCTCCTCGAGCGGGTTCCAGCGGACCTCCCACCAGGACCCCGGCGGGTTCCTCGGCACCGTGCTCCCCGGCTACCTGACCACCGACACCGCCACCTACGGCTCCGCACCCAAAACCGGCACCAGCGGCTGGTGGTACGGCGGCAGCGGCTTCTCCATCACCGCGGCCGTGTGGCGGCCCGCCGTCAACGACCGCCTGATCGCGCTGCTGCAGGCCCTCGGGGCCCGCTACAACAGCAATCCCGACGTCGAAGGCATCGAGCTCACCGAAACCGCGTCCCAGGTCGCCGACGGCGGCGGCTACAACGACAACACGCAACTGAGCCAGCTCGAACGAATGCTGACCGCCGCCACCGCCGCGTTCCCGAACACCAACGTCACCATCCAGAACAACTTCCTCGGCAACCAGGCCAACACCAGCGCGCTGGTGCAGTTCGAGAACGCGCACCGGGTCGCCGAAGGCGGGCCGGACCTGCTCGGCAAGACCGCCGCGGACAAGACCTCACCGCCCAAGGAGCTGACCTGGGGCCAGCAGTGCGTGACGGGCTACCCCGGCACCGGGTGCGCCAACCTCACCGGCAGCATCGCCGTCATCCAGAACGTCGACGAGCCCGAACTGCTCGGCACCCAGTTCCAGGGCGCCGGCGCTCCCTTCACCCCGCTCGACATCTACAACAACGGCGAGGACTACCTGCACGCGGGCCACCTCGAATGGACCTACCTGATCGGACGGCCGACCAACAACTGGCCGACGATCGCCGCGATGATCGACGCCCACCCGATCCGGTTCACGGCCTGCCCCACCGGCTACCCGGCGTGTGACACACGGTGATCCGCACCTCGGGGGCCGGCCGCACGCCGGCCCCCGATCTTCGGGTGAAAGCCACGGGGTCGGCGGAGGTCATCCGGCGGGGTTGAGCCGTGCCTGGAAGAACCCGACCAGGTAGTCACGGAAGAACTCGAGCGACGCGGTCGGGTCCCCGCTGCCGTACTGCCGTTCCCAGGTGGCGGGCGGCACCTTGTCCTTCTGGTGCAACGCAACCGTCAGGTAACCGTTGTCGGTCGACGACGAGTGCCCGGTCTGCGGCAGGTGCCTGCGTTCCTTCCAGCCGGTCAGGGCCGGCCAGCCCGCGTCCCAGCCCGCGCCGAACTGCTGTTCCCCGACCGGGCTGGTGAGCAGCGCGAACGGCCGGTCCAGGGCGACCGGCCGGTAGAGCGGTCCGTCCAGGGAAACACCCGCCTTGACCCGCCGGTCCGCGGCCATCGTGAACGCGGTCGCCGCGCCGCCCGCGGAGTGCCCGGCCATGCCGATGCGAGCCGGGTCGATCCGCGGCGAGCGTTGCCCGAGCACCGTGTCCACCACGAAAGACATGTCCTCCGCACGGTTCTCCACCGCCGCGGGCCACGGCTCGCCGGGGGCCTGGCACGCGAGGCACGGCAGCAGCCGGCCGCCCGGGAACTCGACGTTGTACGCCTCGTACGCGTGGTCGACCGCCGCGACGACGAACCCGTTGGCGGCCAGGTTCTCGGCCAGCGTCGTGAGCGTCGTGCGGCTGTTGCCCGCGCCGGGTGACAGCAGCACCAGCGGCCGGCCGCGGCCCGCGGACGGCAGCGCGGGAGCGTCCTTCCGCGCGTGCACGCCGATCCGTTGCAGGGTGTCCGCCGGGAGGTCCAGGCCACGGCCCTTGACCGTCGCCGCGGACTCGGCGGCGGTCAGGTAATCGGCCCGTTCACCGGCCGGAAACGCGGGATACCACAGGGAAACCATGAGTTCCCGGCGTTCGGACGGGACCCAGGGGTCGGCCCGGCCGGTGTCGGTCAGGTGGAGGGTGCGCAACCCGATGGGGTACTTGCCATCAGGGCTGAGCAACGCGGTGGGCTCGGCGGCCGATGCCGGTGCGGACAGTCCCAGCAACAACACCGCCACGACGGTCAAAAGGCGAGACATGATCATGGTGGACAGTGTCGTGACCGAGCCGTCGGCCGCACATCGCCCGTCCGGCCTGCACCACCCCCGGCTTTCGTCAGGGGCCGGGCACCGCCGGCGTGTGCAGGCCGCCCGGTCGCAAAGGCCGGGCCCGAAAGCGGCCATCGCCGCCGGGTCCGGGTTGATCGCCACGACGGCGGCCGCGGCGAGTTCCCACAGGCCGCCGTCGAGGTAGCGGCGGCCGTCGATGGTGATGGGCGGTGCGGTCGCCGGGAAGGCCATGCTCGACGCGACGGCGGCACGAGTGGCACGCCGCTGGTGCGGTCCCCCGTCCGGCGTTGCCCGGCCATCCACGCCGTGCCGACGACTCCGCCGGCTGCGGAGCCGGCCTCCGGTACTTGATACCGAACATGCTTGTGTCCCGGTCATGGCTGTCGGCCGGGTCGCTGTGCGGGGCTTGATCGGTACGCGCCGGCCATGGCGTGGAAGGACCGCTTGGGGGTGAGGCTGCCGTCGGGCATCAGCTTGCAGACCCCGTAGGAAGCCAGGTCGAGGTCGAAGCGCGGGTCGGCGCTGTGCGGGTATTCGTAGCCGGCGAAGGTGAACCAGAACGCCGTGTCCACCCCTTCCTCGTCGAAGACCGCGAGCATTTCGCGCAAGTAGCGGGCCTGTTCCTCCTCGTCGCGGACGTAATCGGCCGTGACGTGGGGCGGATCGGCGTCGTGGTCGACGACGCCCAGCCAGCCCACGCCGCCGCGCTCGGCGGCGCCCCGGTAGGTGCAGCAGCCGAACTCGGTCGCCGCGAGCGGCTTTCCGTGCCGGGAGTACTCCCGCAGGCCCTGGCGAAGGGCGTCCCCGGGATCGCCGTAGGCGTCGGCGCTGACGATGTCGAACGGTGTCCAGTCGATCTGTTCCCAGGTGCCGGAGGCGTAGGTGATTCTGCCGCGGAAGCGGGTGCGCACCGCGGCCGCGATGTCCGCCAGCAGCGGGTCCAGCTTCGCGGGTACCTCGGCGACCTTGGCCAACGCCTCGGGGGCGCCGCCCACCAGGGTGCCGATCCGGACCAGGCTGTCGTGCCCGGGGAAGAAACCGGGGATGAACAGGCTCAGTTCGCAGCCGGTGACGAACACCTCCGCCCCTGCTTCCTCGGCACGGTCCGCGCATCGGGCGAAGTACGGCACCAGCTCTGCGGCAGGCAGTTCGCAGGGGAACGGGGAGAACCAGACCTCCAGCCCGGCATCGGCGGCGTGCCGGGCCGCGACGGTCAGCCGCTCGAGGTCGCCGCCGGTGATCCGCACCGCGTCGCAGTGCAGTTCCTCGGCGATGACCTGGATCTCCCGGCGCACCGCGTCGGTGTCGAAGACGGGCCGCGAACACCGCCCGCCGGGCGTGAAGCCGGTGTCGTACGTGATGCCTCGAGCTCTCATGGCCGGAACGTTAGGAACGAGGCGAAACCCCGGTCAACGAGAAGGCCGGGTGGCGCTGGTGTTTCTGCAGCTCAGCATCGCAACGATCATTGCAATGACACTGCGAGCTAATGCACCCGGATTGCAAAGACCGGCGACCGGCTCACATACTGGCGGCCCACCACCGAACCGAGGAGCCGGCCGGATGCCAGGACGCAGGCTGACCGGCGCCGACCGGCAACGAATCGCCGAAGGCCTGGCGCGGGACCTGGATTTCGCGGTCATCGCCCGCCGCCTCGGCCGTCCCACCTCGACGGTGAGCCGCGAGGTCAACCGCAACGGCGGGCCGGGCCGCTACCGAGCGGAGCTGGCGCAGCTCGCGACCACCCACCGCGCCCGGCGCCGGCCTCGCCCGCCCGCGAAGGCGGAAATCAGCGAGCCCGCCGGCCCCGGTCCCGGCACGACAGCGGCGTTCGTCACCGACCTCACCGTGGCTCTCGTCGAGACCGGCATGCCGCGCACCGCCGCCGGAGTGCTGGCCTTGCTGTTCACCTCCGAGACGGGCAGCCACACGGCCGTCGAGCTGGCAAGGCACCTGCGGGTCAGCGCGGCGACCATCTCGCACGCGGTCGCCCTGCTGCACCAGCACGGACTGATCCGCCGCGGCCGCGACGGGCACAGCCGGCGCCACCGGTACTTCCTCGACGAGAACGCGGGCGTCCGCTCCGCGGTGGCCGGTGTCCGCGCCAACCAGCGACTCGCCGGCACCGTGCTGCGCGGCGCCGGCCTCTTCGGCACCGACACCACTGTCGGAACCCGCCTCGCCACCGCCGGCCAATTCCTCGAACGACTCGGCAACGACATCCTCCGCGCGGCCGAAAAGCACGCACGCGCCACCCCAGCCGCCGGCCCCGAGCGCAACCGGACAACCCACACAACGCCCACGCGATGAACCCCGCCAACCCGCACCCGAACATCCGGTCATGCCGCGAGGCGAGCGCCTGACGCGCGCTCATGCCGACGAGCGGACATCGGTTCGGGCACGCGGCCCTGGACGAGCCGCACGACTTCCGTGCGTACCTCCACAGCGGAGTCGCCGGGAGAATCGACACAATGCAGCATAAACGGCTACTTCAGCAGCCATATCAACAAGGTCGAGATGGACATGATCGCCGCTAGCCCTATGTAGAACATGTATAATTCAGGGCGAGACGAAAGAATATGCCGCACTCTCGACCACCGAAAAGGTTCTGGCCCAAATGCCGCCTTGATGCCGAATGTGTATCCCTCGTCCAGCGTCGCCAGAGAATGCAGCATGGACGATTGAAATAACGCCCCTATCTCCATACATCGGCGCATTACTCGCGCCTGCATGTCCATGTATACAATTTCCAGATACGCAAAGAAAAGCACGGCAAAGAAGCCGACCGCCGGCACCAAACCGTTCTTGGATGTTACTGCAAGCGCAAGCAAAGCCCCACTGGTGGTAATCGACCAGCTTCTAATTGTGAAGGGCTGATTATCAAACTTGTCGATCGTGCGATGAAGGTACTCCAGATCCAGTTCCAGCGTTCGGGTGATGCGATCGTTTCCTTCGTCGGCCACCTGGCTCCCTTGACTTCACCTTCAGCGGACTCTCTGGGCATATCCCAGTGTGCGCCGCGCGGACAACTGTGGACGAACGAGCTCAGCCAGACGGACTATCGCTCCGGAGGAGTCGATGCCTGGCATCCGCTCATGCCGCTGACCCGCTCAGTGACGCAGCCGGTCGCATCGCTGAGCGTGGCCGGTCTGCCGATGAGCACCCGCCCCCGCCTGTTGGACCCACACGCGAGGCAGTCATGGCTCCGGGTTCGGGTCCGACAGACGCCACCACACCCGGCGCCTGACTGCCGGTTGCGGTAAGCGAGCGCGCACGTGCTCGGGGACCTGCGCGCCGGCTGCGGCAGCCTCGATGTACGCCTTGGCGCCTTGTGCTCCGAGGTCGGGTGCGGACGCACGCACAAGCCGGAGTGCGTCGAGGCGCTGACCGGAACCGAGCAGCTCAGTGATCCGAGACCGTAGGGAGTCATCGCGTTCGAGCCCGCGAACCTGCTCGAGATAGTCCTCGATCCACTCACCGCCCTCCAGGTCAGCGGTCGCATGCACCGTGTGCAGGCTGCCGTCCACCCCGTCGACCAGGAAGGGCCCGTGGCCCACCACCATGTCAATGAACTCGCGGGTGCGTACATAGCGCTCACTTTGGCTGCTGATCAGCCAGCCAAGCCGGTGTGGACGGACGTCCATGATCACCATCCTCGGCTGACCCCGTGCCGGCCACCCGGCCAGATGCCGCTCCACGATCTGGACGGCCCACGCTTTCGACACCATGGCAGCAGGCTATGAGACAGACTGTGGGCGACGCGGCCCCGGCCACGATCAACCCCGAGGCTCAACTGGCGGACGCCGGGCGTGCGCGCATCCACCCAGAATCGCGTCTGGTGCTCGCTCTTGCCGAGGAGAGGACTCGGCCTCCGAGTTCGGCCACGGGGTCGCCACGACCTGGTTTTCCCAGGCCCAGGTGACTATTTCGACGCGGTTGCGCAGGCCGAGCTTGTGCTGGATGCCGGTCAGGTGGCTCTTGACGGTGCTGAGGGAGATGAACAGCTCCGCAGCGATTTCCTGGTTGGTACGGCCCTGTGCGAGAGCGCGGACCACTTCGATCTCCCGCTCGGACAGCGACTTCGTAGCACCGGCCCTGCGGGGCACGGTGGCGGTGACGTGGCGCAACAGCCGCAGGGTGATGGACGGGGAGATCAGCGCGTCTCCGGTCGCCGCGCAACGCGCCGTACACGCACTCGTCGAGATCGAAGGTGGTCCCGAGGCTCCCGAACCGCCGGAGTTGGCGGCCCACCAGGCGATGGCGCCGGACGCGGGGGTCGAGTCCACCGCGAACATCTCCCAGTGTGACGTCCCGCTGTTCGCGCCGAAGCCGTCGTTACCGCGACCGGCACCGCCAGCGACCACAACAACACGACGATCCCTGACAGGAGGACCAGCCTTCGCAAGGTGGGAAAGATGCGCACGACCGACCTCCCGGAAGTAACCGACGGAAGGTCTGTCGCCCGATTTCGCTCAGCCTTCGCGCACACACAAGTGCATGCGCGAACCGTCAAGCGGGCGGGCCGACCGTGGCCGTGGCCGTCGCCGCCTTCCGGCTCGACCAACGGCGTTTCCCGCCCCGCGGCCCCTTCGATCACCCGAAAGGCGGCGTTCCCAGGGACGGCCCGCCCATCCTCGAGCTCGTGCGGCCCACCTGTCGAGGCAATCGTGCGAGGCGGCAATCACCACGTACGTCTTCGATGCGCCGCCCTCCGACGGGGCAGGCGGCGCCGCCGAACGGTTCCGGATCGCCGCCGGGCTTTCCGTGTGTGATCATGGACGGCGAGGTCGTTCACCGTCCCGGCCTAGTGCGTTCGCTCGATACGGCAGGCCCACACGATCCGTCATTCCTGAAGAATTTTCCTGGATGTTTCCCGGGTTCACTCCAGCGGGTTTTCTTCGCCGTTTCCGCACGTTCCCACACCTTCAGGTCATCGCGCCGGTCCGAGGTAGCCGCCTCGGTACCATCGGTTCGCTTGGTGCGCACCAGCAGTCACGTTCCGAAGACCATTGTCAGGAGCTGGTGAATCGTGACGAACACCGGAATCGATGGCGAAACGTTGACCGTGGTGGCGTCCGTGGCGGCGGTCCGGCACACCGTCGCCGTGCCGGCGGAAAACCGCGGTCAGATCGACAACGTGCTGCTGCTGGCGGTGCTGGCCGCCGGCGCGAAGTACAACATCGGCCTGCAGAGCGATGAGTGGTTCAGCACGTTCGACGACACGATCCAGACCGGCGCGGAGTGGGTCGTCGACGCGGGCACCTGGAAGCGCGTGACCCGGTCGGATAGCCCGTTCGACCTGGCCGTGATCCTGCCGGACGGCACCGCGGACACCGAGCGGGCGCTGGTCGCCGTGCGCTCGGAGCACTACCCGCTGCGCGGTGCGCTGCGGTTCGGGGCCGTGGCGAGCGCCGACGTCGCCGTGCTGTGCGCGGTGGCGGACGTGACGCCGCGGCCGGGTGCGCTGTCCGTCGTGCTGGGTGCCGTCGCCTACCGCTTCAAATCCGACCTGAGCGTCGACAATCCGCTTGCGTCGCGCCCCTGGGCCGAAGTGGACGACGCATTCCTGCGGCTGTCGAAATACACGATCGATACCACGGAGGCGGGATACAACGCGATCCAGCAGCGGATCGCGAAAGCGCTCGGCGACCGGGTCGAGAAATACCTCTACCGCACACCGATCAAGTGAAACGAGGAAACCGATGATCACCAAGGAAGCTTCCTTCGCGCCCCTGAGCGACGCCGTCTCGTCCCTCCCCGGCCAGCGCGACCGCGCAGTGGACTACCTGGAGAACCTCCCGCTCGCCACCTCCGACGTCGAATCCCAGCCCGGCCGGGGCGGCCTGTACCTGCCGACCGGTGACACATTCGGTACCTCGAAGGTGACCCCGGTGAACGGCAACTCGGCAGCCCAGGACACGGTCTTGGTACCCGACGCGATGGGCGACGCCAACTACACGGCCGTCATGCGCACGAAACTGCTGGCGCAGATGGGCGCGCGCACCGCGTTCGACGTCAACCGCGAAACCGACAAGTACTACCAGAAGTACATCGAAATCCTCGGCTACTGCGGCTGGGTGCAGAACTACAGCAAGTGGCGGCAGTACACGTCGTCGAACTCCAGCCTCGAGATCAGCCGGGTGCTCATCGACCTGCTGACGGGCCTGCTGGTCGGCCCGCAGCTGGAGCTGCTGGAGACGGCGCTGACGGTGCTGAAGACGGCCTACTCGTCGAACGAGCAGATCCGCCTGCTCGGCAAGGACAAGGCGGCGGACAAGGAGGTCAACTTCGACCTCGGCGTCGTCGGCGAGGACAACCACGGCTGGCCGACGTTCAAACCGGTGTTCTTCGCGATCGCGGCCGAGTCCGAGACGGTGAACATCCTGTTCGCCACCCTGAAGTCCAGCCAGACGTCGGTGTTCTACGCGACTTCCGACCAGACCCTCGACATGAGCCACTACGCGAAGGTCAAGGCGACGGTCGAAGCCAAGACGGAGGAGGCGGCGAAGAAGTACATCGAAAACCTGCCGATCGCCGAGTGATCGGCAGGCCCGGCCGTGGGGGGGCCGGAAACGCGGGGCCCCACGCCCGGTGCCCCCCCCCGCCACAGTGGGGTTGGGGGGTCCCGAAACATTGCAACCCGACGGGTTGGGG